>JAOAPW010000013.1 GCA_025463105.1 Candidatus Acidiferrum typicum
ACGCCGCAGCCGCTTGCAGCAACGTATTGACTGCAATTAAGACGGCCTGCGCAGGAGCGCCCCCGGTAAATAGAATCGCGCCCGCGGAATTCAGTCCGAACCATCCCACGAGCGCCAGCAGACAGCCAAATAAAACTAAAACTCCATTGTGGCCGGGGATCGCCGGCGCCATGCCGTCCGGTGAATATTTTCCGCGTCGAGGGCCCAGAATCCAGGTGACGGCGAGCGCGGCGAGGCCGCCGACGACGTGAATCGAGCTCGCTCCTCCGGCGTCGATAAAGCCGTTTCCGAGTCCGTAGTTGACGCCGAGCTGCGCGAGCCAGCCGCCTCCCCAGACCCAATGCGCAAAAATCGGATACGTCCAGCCGGCCAGAATTGCAGCGGAAGCGCAACTCGCTCGCAGCCGCCAGCGATCCGCGCCGCTCCCCAACGGAATCAATGCGGCCAAACCTACGCAGAAAACTTGCAGCAACGCGGCCAGTGACGCGGGAGAGCCATCGAATGCCAGCCCTCGAAAGAAAAATGGCTGGGCTGCAATCCAATTCCAACTCTTGCCGGAGAAAGTGAGGGAGTGACCGGGAATCCCGATGAATCCCTGCCAGGCAAATCCACAAATGAAATAGATGATCGCCGCGACCGAGAGAGTGGAAACCGCCGCCATCATCATATGACCCGCGTTGCGCGAACGTCCCAGCCCGGCATTGATGAGAGAAATTCCAGCAGCCGCAAGGGGCACAAGAAAGATGAAGAACAGGCAGGCAATCATCGCTGCGTCCGGGAATCCGGCAACCGGCGTGGGCATTATGCTTTGTCCTCCCGCAGGATCAAGTGGGAGCGAATGACAAACGTGAGCCCTAAACCTTCCACGGCCGCGCCAGCCAGAACGAATACGGCGCGCGAAAGCTGCGACGCGAGAAGCACAATCGCGGCGAGCACCAACATCCACCCCATCACCAACAACAAGAAGCCCACAAACTTCATGTCCAACGCCCCCAGCCGGAGCTTGCGAGAGCGCCCCGGCGTTCGCGATTGCAAGTTAAAATATCACATTCGCATGAGGTTCGTGGTGCCGTTGGAGTCGAAGAACACCGGTAGGACAGACACTCTTGTCTGTCCGCTACGATTCCGCTCTAACACAATGTGACAGGCAAGAGTGCCTGTCATACTCAGATGCGCAAGAGTGTCAACCGAGTTGACGATCCCTGTATACTGGAATCTTTGCCGCTGTACCTTGGTGGCTTCGGGGTACGCAATCCACTATGAAGATTGAAGAGTTTGATCAGAGACTGCGCGATTCGGTGCTGGTCGCGGACGGGGCGATGGGATCTCTTCTCCACGAAACCCTGGGGCCGCAGCGATGCATGGACGAATTGAATGCCACGCGCGCCGAGGCTGTATTTCGTATTCACATGTCCTACCTCGAAGCCGGCGCTCATATCATCGAAACCAACACGTTTGGAGCAAACCGGAATAAGCTGAGCGCGTTCGGCCTCGAAGATCGTGTCACCGAATTGAATCATCGCGGCGTGAAGGTCGCACGCGAGGCGCGGGAGGCCGCAAAACATGAGGTCCTGATCGCCGGCTCGATAGGCCCTCTGGGCGTCAATCGTCAAGTGCGCGAAATGGCGGTCGAACAATCCCGCGAAATTTTCAGGGAACAAGCGGAAGCGCTCGAAGAACGCGGCGTGGATTTTTTCATCCTGGAAACGTTCAGCGAGCTGGAAGAACTCTCGGCGGCAGTCGCTGCAATACGATCGTTTTCGCGACTGCCGATCGTTGCGCAGCTTACTTACTCGGAAGAAGGAACGACCTTCAGCGGCACGCGGCCGCGGGATGCGTGGGCAGCGCTGCACGAATCGGGAGTTCAGGTGATCGGCGCAAATTGCTCCGTCGGGCCGCAGGATCACCTGCGGATTCTCCACGATCTGGCCGATGTTGCGGGATCGTTTCCGATGAGCGCCATGCCCAACGTGGGATTCCCGCAACGCGCCGGCGATCGCGTCATCTATCCAAAATCTTCGCCGGAATATTTCGATCTATTTGCGCGTGAGGCGGTCACTCTGGGCGCGCGGATCCTGGGCGGTTGCTGCGGAACCACGCCGGATCACATTCAGGCGATGGCTCGGGCAGTGAAAGGAATTCATCCCGTAAAGGGCGCTCGCGTGGCCACCGTTATGGAGGCAGCTCCCGAGATTCTGCATCCGGGGACGAGAGAACCAGAAAGCGCGCTGTGGCGGAAAATTCAGGCGCAGAAATTCGTCATCTCCGTGGAAATCGATCCGCCGAAGGGCACGTCCGTTGAGCGGACTCTCGAACAAGTAGCCAGCGTGATGGCTTCAAAATGCGTGGATGCGATTGATATCAACAGTGGACCGCTAGCGCGCGTGGGCATGGATGCCCTGACGCTTGCTGGGGCGCTCGAACGCCGCGGCATTGAGACGATTCCGCATCTCACTACGCGCGACTCCAATATCATTGGCTTGCAGGCGATGCTGCTGGGCGCGTGGACCATCGGCGGCGTGCGCAACGTGCTGGCGATTACCGGCGATCCGCCGTCGCTGGGAAGCTATCCCGAAACTTCCGGCGTGTACGAAGTGGATTCGATCGGCCTGGTAAAAGTGATGGCGCGATTGAATCAAGGAACCGACTGGGCGGGAAAAAATCTGGGTGGTGCGACAAATTTCACGATTGGCGTCGCAGTGAATCCTCTCGCGGAAGATCTGGACGAAGAATTGCGGCGCTTCGATGAGAAAGTGAAAGCCGGCGCCCACTTTGCGATGACGCAGCCCATTTTTGATCCCGGTCATTGGGAAGGATTTCTGAAACGGATGGGTGGAAAGTCGCCGATTCCTATTTTGGTCGGCCTATGGCCGCTCAGCAGTTACAAGCAAGCCCTTCGGCTGCATAACGAAGTGCCCGGCATCGTGATCCCCGAAGAATTATTGAAGCAACTGGAATCCGCGGGAGCTTCCGCGCGCGATCACGGATTTGCCCTGGCGCGCCGGCTGCTCGACTGGTCGCGCACTGCGCGCAATTCCGGAATCGCCGGCGCATACCTGATTCCTCCGTTCAAACGGTATGAAGAAGTTCTCGATCTTTTCGCCTAGAGACTGGCGGTTTTTGTAGCACAGGCTTCAGCCTGTGTGATTTTTGGTGATGCGGCAGAAGTCAACACCACACAGGCTGAAGCCTGTGCTACTGAAATCCTCTGGAGGCTTGCCGCCATTCACTCACCGGTTGAGATTCTTGGGCAGTCCCTTCAAGGCCGGTGACTCTGGCGCGATGCCAAATACTCCGCCGGGATCAACAGGTTTCTGAACAGCATCTTCCAATTCGCCGAGCGCCCGTTGAGCGCGTGCCAGTGCATCAAGCCGCGCCCGGGCTAAAAGCCACACCTGGATTTCCACGCTGTTGAGATTCAGCCGAATGTCGGTGCCGGAGCGGATCGCCTGTCGCGTGATTTGCATTTGATTTTCCTGCAGTTTGCGCAGAGATTCGGCCTCTGACAATTCCTTCAGCGCTGCCGTGTAAACGGCGAGCGCCCGTTCACTCCTCGCGATAACTTGCGCTTGCCTTTCAAGGAATGCAGCCGCGGCTTCTTTGCGTCGAGTCTCGGCCTCAGCGATAGGCCCCTGGTTTCGATTGAAGAGAGGAACAACGGTGGAGGCGCCCACCGTGAAGAAGCTATGCGTTTCCTCATAGGTGTATCCCGGCCCGATGTTGATATCGGGATATTGCTTTGCGATTTCCAACTGCAGGCCGGCTTCAGCCGCAGCATACTGAGCAAGAGCGCGTCGAATATCGAGACGATTCACAACTGCTTCCCGCTGAACTTCTTCCGTCGAAAGGGATTCCGCGTCAGGCGGCTTGTCCATGCCGGGCCACGAGAACTGGGCTCCCCGAAGTCCCGCCACCGGAATTCCAATGCTGGCTGCCAGAGCTGCCCTGGCCTCGTCAATTTGTCCCTCGGATGCGCTAATAGCCAGATGCGCTTTTGAGAGTTCGATTCGCGCCAAGTCGACGCTTTGTCTTGATATCTCCCCGGCAGAAAATATTCGTTCGAGGATATTTACCTGGTCCTGACGAACTTTTTCTTCGGAGCGAAACAATTCCAGGGTTTCAGAGGCAATGATGTAATTCAGCAGCGCTGCGCGAACTCCGCTCCTGACGGTCCACGCTGAATCCGCAAGGTCGAAGCGAGAAGCCTGGTCGAGACTGCGAGCGGCTTGCACGCGATACCCGCGCTTACCCGCGGTTTCAATGGGAATGGCGAAATCCAGAGTCAGCAAATAAGGGCTCGGAATGCCTGGAGCAATGCTCAGAGTAGGATTCGGTCGAGCGCCCGCCGTTATGAGGGCCGCTTCCGTTCCCGCAACACGCGCGCGAGCTGAGTCGAGCGCTGGGTTGAAATACAAAGCGGCGAGCGACAATGTTTGTAAATCCCAGGTTGCTGGAGGCCAAGGGGACACTGGATGGCCGAGATTCTGTTCCACAAAAGATTGGAGTGCGGAATCCGCGAGATTCCGAGATTCAAACCGGGACGCGGTTGCACTAGCAACAATGGGATCCGCTTGGTAGCGTTGCGCCGCGCATCCGGCCAAAGATAAAATTCCGGCCAGAGGAACAAGTCGTTTCCAGATCGCATCCATCAGGAATCTCTCCTTCTAAATTCGTACGATTCACAAGCCCTAGCGGCCCCCGAACACCACTCCGGGCTCAAGCTTCAGCACCGGCCGAGCGCTGATCGCTGCGGCCACAAGGCTCACGAGTAAGACCGACAGACCGCCGACGACCGGCGTGAACCACATCATTCGAAATGGGTAGTCGAACTCCCAAATCGCGATCTGGCCGACAATCGCACACAACCCCAGCCCGAGACCCGTGCCCAGTAGCGCGCAGAGGCCAGTCTGGACGAAGATCATGGAGAGTAGCATTCGCGAATTCGCTCCCATGGCCTTGAGTACGGCGTACTGTTTCAACGCTTCTCTGGTGAACATATACA
>JAOAPW010000062.1 GCA_025463105.1 Candidatus Acidiferrum typicum
GCAGCGCGGATTTCAGGCGTTCGCCTTCGCGAGCCGCCTCCGTTTTCCCCACCATCTCAATCGCGTGCGCCCTTTCGACGGCGACGGCAATCAAAGTGCCCAAAGCTTCCAGCGACTGCCGAGAGAGCACGGGTCCCGAAATCCCCACGCTGCCCAGGATTCGCGTGCCAAGGCGCAGCGGGGCGAAGCAGAGGCTGTGCTCTTCGTCAATTTGCAGATCCTCGCGCGCGATAATCGCTTTCAGTGAGTCGGCATCGAGCTGCGGCAGGTTTATCCCGGAGCGGTATATTTTCTGTTTGTCCGCTAAAAATAGCGCAGCCGCTCCCACTTCAAACATCTCCACAATTTGCCGCGGAATCGCATTTAACAATTCGATGGGATTTCCCGCGCTCAAAAGACGCTGGCTGAATTGGTAAAGGCGCTCCACTTCGCGGCGGCGTCGATTCGCTTCAGCCGCCTGGTTGCGCGCGCGCGTCGAAAGATCGCTGGCGAGTACTGACGTCGCCAGGAACGTGACCAGCGCCACCCAATTCTGCGGATCGGCGACGATAAATGTGCCGACCGGAGGCAGAAAATAATAATTGTAGGCCAGCGTGGCGGCCAGCGACATGAATACGGAGACTGCGAGCCCCCAGAGCGTCGAAACTCCAAGAATAGCGAGCAGGTAAGTGAACGCCACAGTTGTGGCATTGAATCGGTGCGTGTGGCGATAGAAACCCGTGATGACCGCCACCGCTGCCAGCGCGGCCGCATACCGGGCGAGGATTTGAGGCAGATTTTTCTTCACAGGGTGACTGTAAGCCTAGCATTCATTGGGCATAATGAACGAGAATATCTGCAATGCCTAAGACGCCCGAGCAGTGGCTGGAAGAATGCTCCCCCCAGGAACGCACCAAGGGAATCATGAAGCTGTTTCTTGGCTACGCTCCGGGTGTGGGCAAAACCTATAACATGTTGAGCGAAGCGATCCGCCGCCGCAGCCGCGGCGAGGACGTGGTTATCGGAGTCATTGAAACACACGGGAGAAAAGGCATCGCGGACCTGGCTGCTCAGCTCGAAGAAGTTCCCCGCAGGAAAATTGAATACAAGGGCACCGTGTTCGAGGAGATGGATCCCGAGGCCATCAAGGCCAGAAATCCGTGCGTCGTCCTTGTCGACGAGCTCGCGCATACCAACATTCCCGGCAGCAAACATCGCAAGCGCTATGAAGACGTCCTGGACCTGGTCCAAGCAAAGATGGAAGTCCTTTCCACAGTGAATGTGCAGCACCTGGAAAGCATCGCTCCCACCGTGGCCGCGATTACTGGAATTAAAATTCGGGAAACAGTTCCTGATTGGGTGCTCGAGCACGCCAACGAAATCGTGATGGTCGACTTGACTCCGGAAGCGCTGCAGAACCGTATGAAGCGCGGCGAGGTCTACCATACGGAGAAAGTGGACCAGGCGCTTAAGAATTTTTTCCGCCGGGGAAATCTCATTGCACTTCGCGAACTTGCCCTGCGCCAGGTGGCCGAACAGGTGGACCGCAGCCTGGAATCCTACATGGAGCAGAAAGATATTCAGGATCCCTGGCCGGTGCGCGAACGCATCGCGGTATGTTTCAGCTCCAATCCCAGGGCGCAATATTTGATCGCGCGTGCGGCCAGAATGGCGCGGCGAATGGACGCCGAGTTATTCGCTATCTATGTCGATTTGGGTCAGGATACTTCAGATCAGGACCAGAACTCCCTCAACGCCAACATCCAATTCTCCGAAAGCCTGGGTGCGAAGGTGGTTAAATTGAAAGGGAAAGATGTTGCGAGCGCCGCCGCTGAATTCGTTCGTGAAAAGCACGTAACGCAGGTCATCTTCGGACGCACAGCGGTCGAAGGATGGCGGAAATACCTGTACATGACAGCCATTCACCGGTTCCTGCGTGATGCCCCCGCCGTGGATGTCCACATCGTCACACAGGAAACCGATTAGCGGTTTTAGTAGCACAGGCTTCAGCCTGTGTGTTTTTTCTTTGGGTTTCGACGTCGAGTTAGCTTGCCTGACACTGCGCAAAAAACTAAAAGCACACAGGCTGAAGCCTGTGCTACTTTGCAACTCCACATCAGAGTGCCCGCAACGCCACAGACACTGGTTGCCGCGCGGCTCGAATCGCGGGAGGCACGCCACCGACTAGCCCCATGAACAGGGCGAACGCAATCCCGCCGAGAAGCAAATCCGGCGTTACACGAAACGCAAATGCGAGGTAGCTGAACGTTTGGAAATTCATGGCCCCAGTGGTCAATCCATTTAATGGGATGACTAAGAGGCACCCGAGCGCCCCGCCCAGAAAAGAAATCAACAGCGCTTCGATCAGAAAAGACAGCACCACGCTCCCAGCGCCAAAACCAAGCGCGCGCATGGTGGCAATTTCGCGCGAACGTTCCGCGACCGCCGAATACATCGTATTGAGCGCGCCAAAGACCGCGCCAATACCCATCACGACCGCGATAATTGTCCCAAGAACAACAATTAACGTGGTGAGCGTGCGCGACTGCTTGTCGTAATAATCCCTTTCGCGATCCACTTGTACAGTCAAACGCGGGTCCGAAGTGAGCGAATCCTTGAACGCGCCCAGCGCGTCAGAAGACGTGAGGTGCGCGGTAATCGATTGAAAGATATTTTCCGGACGGTGATAAACCTGGTTCAAAACATTGGCATCGACCCAGGCTTCCGAATCGAACGCCGCGCCCCCGGCATCGAAAATGCCCACGACCTTCCATGTGCCGCCACCGAACTTGATGCTATCGCCCAGCGCCAATCCTTGATACATCACAGCGGCGTTCTTCCCGACCACGAGTTCATTGAGGCCGGGATGAAAGAATCGTCCGGCGATAATCTTGATGTTGTCGCGCACGCGTAGCACCGTGGGCGAAACGCCACGCACTTGGACGTTCGCATCGGTTCCGCTCGATTTCAGCGGAAACGCCGCGATCACCACCACCTCGGCACTTACCAAAGGACCCAAATCCGACCGTGCAATCCCCGGTGCGTCGGTGATCACCTTGACCTGGTCAAGGGAAACTGCGCCATCGATTTCCGATGTGGATCCGGCGCGGCGAATCATGGCATTTTGCGTCGATCCCGAACTCACCAGCGTCATCTTGAATCCGCGAGCAAGCGACATCATCGCCACAAAGACGGAAACGGTTCCGGCAATTCCAAGAATCGCAACGATGGCCGAAGTCCAGCGGGCCCTGACGCTTCGCAAATTGTAAATGACGGGAATGGCCACGATCAGACTCTCCGAATCGCATCCACGACACGCAGGCGCATCGCGGAAATCGCGGGTAAAATTCCTCCGGCCACTCCGACAAGCAGCGCCGTGCCCACTCCGCTCGCGATCGCCAGCGGCGGCAAATAAAAATAGGGCAAGATTCCATTCGTGGGATCGCCATGCAGGCTGAAGAGCTTCGCCAGCAGCATTCCCAAACCTCCGCCAATAAAAGCCAGAATCAACGATTCCATCATCACCAGCAGGAGCACGAAGCGGTTGGAAAATCCCAACGCTTTGAGCACGGCCAATTCTCCAGTGCGTTCGCGTACCGCAATGGCCATGGTGTTTCCTGTAACCAGAAGCAGCGTAAAGAAGACAACCCCGCCAACGGCGAGAATCAGAAATTCGATATTGCCCATCTGCTTCACGAACGAAGCGGCGAAGGCCTACTCGGTGTCCGTCTTTGTTTCAAAAGGCGAATTGGCAAATTCCGCGTCGATTGTCTTGGCTACCTGCACGGACTGATCGGGATTCGTGACGCGAACGACGTACCAGCCGACGTCCCCTTTCCCGAACGCTCTCCGCTCCTCAAGAAAATCCCAGTGAAACCAGAATTGCGTGGTGTCATCCTGAGCGCGCGTGCCGTGATAAATTCCTCGAACGTTGAACTCCCATTGCCCGGTATAAATCGTGCCTT
>JAOAPW010000074.1 GCA_025463105.1 Candidatus Acidiferrum typicum
GATCTTCGGGATACCAGTCAGCAGGACCGGAATTGTCACGGATTTGAGTAAGAGTAAAAGAACGCGTACTTCCAGGAAGATGCCGAAGAGTGCCGTCATCTTTTCCTCCGCGCGCTTCAGAATCGGGACTATCAGGCCGCGGCCCTTCGGTTGCGTTATCGAAGCCGTACGCCCAGGCAGGCAGGTCGCTCGCCGTTTCCTGCTTTTGTTCGGGAGCAGCAGATTTTCGAGCGGAAGATGATGGCTTTTCCGCGCGCCCGCCGAATTCCTGCGCGGCAAGCGCGATCGGAAACATTCCCAAGCATGTTAAAAGTAGAAGACAAATAACTCTGCGAAAGAAATTCACCACTAACCTCCCATGGGCCTTACTACCGATAAGTATATCTATCTTATTCTCGTGGATTTCTCCCAGATTTCATCACCAAACAACCTTGAGCGCAAACTGGATCTGCCGGGAGGTTGTCGACGTCGAATCCACTAATCCCGCGTTCGCTACAGGATTTCCGTCCCCATCAAAAATAATATTATTATCTGTGGGAGGGCTGAAATTCGGGCGATTGAGAATATTGAAAAACTCGGTACGAAATTGCACGTTGAAAGTTTCTGAAATCCTCTTGATCGGAATGTTCTTGAATAAGGACATGTCGAACGTCACCAGACTCGGTCCGACCAAAGTATTTCGACCCGAGCTCACGAGAAGGTTAGGAGTGGCTGGAAAAGCAAAACAACTGAGCTTGATGTAGTTATCCGGGTTCCCGGGATTCACAGCGGACTTGCATCCCGGTCCATTCAGGCGGGCCGGAAAGTCGAAGGGATCGGTATTGTTGAGGCCCAGCACGTCCCCATCAAGCAGCGGCGTAAACGGTACGCCACCTTGGGCCGTTAAAATACCTCCCCATTCCCAGCCGCTCAATGGCCACGCGAGAAGTCCAGATACCCCCCGCGGAGTTGGGATATTCCAGTCATACGTGAGCACCAGATTCTGACCCACGTTGAAGTCGGAAGGTGCTCGCCTCACCCTGCGGTCAAAGAAAAACAGACTTGAAATTCCATTCAGGAATTGGTCGCCATCCGTCGAGCCCGAACTAGTGTCGATGCTCCTCGACCAGGTGTAAGAGGCTTGCGCCTGGAAGCCGTGAGACATTTTCTTTGTGACTTGCACTTGGAGAGCATGGTACACGGCGTCGGAGTTAAAAAATGTGCCGGAAATAGCGCCCACGTTCGGGTTGAGGGTTGGCCAAGGACATCCAGTGCTAGAGGGAATTGAGCCATCTGAGCACAAGCCGGTGGTACCCACAATAGGGGCCGTCATGGGAATCGGCCAGAGAAAACCCTGCGGAGTAGACGTAGGCAACACAATGTTGCTGTTATCTGTCTGCAAAACGTTGTGAATGGCCCGGGAGCCGACATAAGCAACGAGAATGGCCGTACTTGGCGTAATTTCCTGCTGAACGCTTAAGTTCCACTGCATTACGTAATTGCGCGGCGGTTTTGGCTCAAAATAATCAACGCGCGCATTCGTTTCATCCGCATGAATGTCCGAAAACGCACCAATCGGAAAACTCCCCGCGGGCAAATTGGCGAGACTGGCCGCGTCGAAAAATGGCCATACGGCGAAAACCGCGCCTCGCAGCTCGATCGGAAGCGGCAGTACGTCGAACATCCCGAACCCACTACGAACGGCCGTCTTGCCGCTGTGGAAGGGATCCCACGCCAGTCCCACCCGAGGTTCGAAGTTGCGAAACGTCGGGTTGGAGAAAAGAGGATTGCCGAGACGCAACGCGGTGCCGGTTAAACTCGTCAGGCTGGCCAGCTTGCCGGATGTTTCCGAAGGGACCGTGGCCATTTCATAGCGCAAACCTAGATTGACGGTCAGATTCCGGAATAACCGAATGTCATCCTGAACGTATGTGCCGAAGATGGTTTGACGAAGATGCCGCGGAGTAACCAGGCCGGGAAGAGCAATTCTTATGTTGTCTGGCTGGTTGGTAAGAAAATTGGAGAGAGAGCCGAACTTAAAGGTTCCGCCCGGAGCAGTTACGGCGAAGCTGTTGTCCTGGATTCTCTCGAAGTTTGCACCGAAGCGTATGGAATGAACACCTCGTGTCAGGAAAATATCATCTCCTGCCTGATACGAGTTCCAAGCCCACCGCTGTGGGGCTTGCGTGCTTAAGCCGCCTGAGAAATCCGTGAGCCCCGGGACATGAATTTGTCCGACTGTGTTCCCGGGCGCAAATCCCAGAGATGTGTCTGCCGCGAGCGGGTTGACCGCCGTAGCACTCAGCGGAGAAGCGCCGAATGACCGGTTGAAGCCCACCCGCAGGGAATTCAGGAAACTGGGGCTGAAAATGTGGTTTTCCTGGAGAGTCACGATCTGCCGCCGCGTCCTGGCGCTGATGATCTTGGTGTTGAACTCGTCATTCTGCGTCAACGGCGAGTCGTCAAACATGTAAGTGCCAAAGAGTTGATCCTTGGTCGAGAAGTTATGATCCAGTCTGACGGTGAAATAATTTTCGGTTGAAATCTGAGAGCCGGCAAACCTCGAAATTCCTGTATCGCCGGTGCCTGGTACGCAGGAGACGAATGGGCACAAGAGCGCCTCATTGGGATCGGGCAGCGGGTAGAAAGCCAAATAAGGTTTAACGAGAGGGTCCACTGTGACCTGGGTTGTGGTCGAGCAATCAGGCGGCGCGCACAGCAAGCCGTTCCGAGCCGCTGGCGAAGGCACGGTACTAACCTGACTCACGCTCAATGCCTGACGCAGCCCTTCGTAGTCACCAAAAACGAAAGTCTTATCCTTTTGGATCGGGCCGCCCGCTGATGCTCCGAACTGGTTGCGGCGGAAGGGCGGAATTTGCTCTCCATCAAAGAAGTTTCGCGCATCCAGCGCGCTGTTCCGAAGAAACTCGTACGCGTTCCCGTGGAACGCATTCGTGCCGGATTTTGTGACCGCGCTGATCACCCCGCCCGAGGTGCGGCCGTTTGCAGCCGAATAGTTTGTCGTTAAAACTGAAAACTCCTGAATCGCATCGACCCCTAAATTCCCTCCTAGCATGCTGCCCGGCGCGCCGTTCGTATAATCGTTCATGCTGATGCCGTTAATTAAATAGTTGTTTTGTTGGGGACGAGCACCTGTGATGGTCAGCTGATTTCCCAAGCCACGACCGATTCGATCAGGATTGGTGACATTGGGCAAAGTTTTGATACTCGAAACTCCGGGTTGAAGAGTCGCCAAATCGCTCCAGGATCGGCCGTTGAGAGGCAATTCGACAACTGATCTCTGATCGACACTTCCGCTGATCGTTGACGACGCCAACTCCACATTGGGCGCCTCCTCGGTGACCTCTACCGTCTGGCTCACTTGGCCAACCTGCATCGTGAAGTCGAGGACCTGCTGGACGCCGACTGTTAGCGTGATATTAGTTCGCACCGCTGTGCTGAAACCGGCCGCCGTAACGCTCACCGCATAGTTTCCGGGAGGCAGGCCAGGAACTGTGTAAAATCCAGCGCTATTCGTCTCGCTACTCCGGATTACGCCGGTGGCGGCATTTTTGGCTGAAATTTCAGCCTTCGGGATGACGGCGCCGGATCGGTCCGTCACCGTGCCGGTGAGTGTCGCTGCCGCGCCCTGTGCGTACGCCTGATTTGTCCAGAGAAGGCAAAGCGACAAGACGATCGATATCGAGAGTGCCGCACTGAACTTTCTGTCCAAGATTCTTCGCCGCATGGATAGCCTCCTCAGGCCAATCATTGACGCTGGCTGCAGTCGCTTACCGAATAACCTTCCCGGGAAAGTTCTGGACCGTACGACTCAACTTCCACCCTGTCGTGCAAACCTCAAAAGTGCCTGGGGTCATATCGATGAACCTGGCGAGTGCCATCGATCGATCAAAGATGAAGGCATCAGCTGGCCCCAAGGGAACTGTGTGTCCGATGTTCGCTTTTCAAATGGAATCGAAAATCTGAAGGGCTTAATAGTTCATATTCCGAACGAAGTCAAGTAAATCGGTGGTGTCTGTCGTTTGGGACATGTTAATTCAGGTGGCCGGTTCCGGGTCGGGCGGGACGTGTGGGGAGAATATCAGCAAAAAAAGAAACGGGCGACCCGTTGCGGGCCGCCCGTTACCTGCCAGTTAGAATGCGAAGATTCTGCTAAAAACGCGTTAAGACTTCGCCGGGGCTTCCATCTTTTTCTGTTTAATTTCCTTCGCCTTATCGACCAACGCGTCGGCTTGCTTCAAAAGGTCGGCGCGCTCGGCGGGCGTCGCTGCTTCGTCCGCTTTGCGGCGGAGCAGGAGGTTCAGGTAAGCCATGGCGTCGTCATACTCAGGGCGAAGCTCCAGAGCTTTGCGGAGCTTATCGATGCCTTCGTCGATTAACTGGCCGTTTTCCTTGGTGTACTCGTCGCGCACTTGCGGCGGCATCGGATCGTCGTCTTTGAGTGTCTTGGTGGTGTTCGCCAGCCGCCACTTGCCGCGCAGCTCCAGGTTCGAGCGATACGTCAACGTCCAGTCAATGACGCCGATCCAGTAGTAGGGCTCCGGATCTTCCGGCTTCAAGGCGATGTGCTTCATGTGATAGGTTTTCGATTCCTCGAATTTTTCACGGCTGTACGGCGTACCGGCCATGTTATAGAGAATCGAACCGATCCCATCAATTGCCGAAAGATTATTCGGATCCGCGGTCAGCACATCCTGAAATTCCTTGACGGCCTGATCGCCCATACGGATGTTCTCTTCCGATGGCGCGCCCGGAATATATTGCGTGGCATATGCCGTGGCGAGATAGAGGCGGGCATTCGTCAGCGTGGGATCGAGGTCCTTGGCCTGCTTGAAATCCTCGATGGACGCGTCGAATTTTCCGTCTCGATAGGCGGCCACGCCTTTGTTGAGAAGGTCGCGAGCCTTGAGCTTGTCACAGCCACTCGCGCCGAAGGCGGCGACAAACGTGGCGGCAACAAGAAATGCCAGCGACTTAATATTTTTTGATTCCCGAAAATGCGCAAAAGGATTCATGGCAGACAATCCATCCCCGCGATTATTTTGTGTTCCCCCGAGAGGGCAATGAAATTCCCGATCCGTACGCTGGCGTTGGTTCAATTTGCCCGCCAGTATTTCCGGCCCCCGCGCTACCCATTGAACCTAATCATGCGGGTCACAGCCGCACACTCTACACCAGCAACGTCCCGGAACAAAGCAACATTATTTTTAAAAATGAGAGCAGAGAAAGAACTGCACCTAATCCTGCAAACAGCCAATCGGGCAAACCGGGCCGACCTTACTTTCCGGCTTCAAGATTGGCCGTAATCAGACCCACTTTGTCGATGCCGGAAGTGCGCATGACGTCGATGGCCCTGGCAACATCTGCAAAGCGCACCGCGTCATCACCTTTCACGAAAGCGACTTTCTCGGCGCGTTCCTTGAATACGTCCGACAGGCGGGGACCCAGCGTGTCCCACGTGGCATCTTCTTCGTTGATCTTCAGCTTCCCGGTATCGAGAATCTGAACGACAATCGTCTTCTGCATCGTCTGGGGCTGCTGCTGCTGGTTTGGCGGCGCAGGTTGCGGAACCAGCGCATCCAGACCTTTTGGCGTCAACGGCGTGATCACCATGAAAATAATGATCAGCACCAACAGAATATCAATCAGCGGCACGACGTTCATCGTGGCCATCTCGCCGCCGCTTTTTCCTCCAACGTCCATTCCCATTGTCGTCGCTCCGTTTTTCAAACTTCCGCGCCGCGAAAAGAATCACCACGGCGGATGCGCTGCGAATTCGGCCACTGGGAAGCGCGGACCTACTTGCTAAGACGCGCTTCCCGGTGAATAGTTAGTCGCCTGCTGGCGGCGGTGGCGGAGCTGCCCTGCGGTTTTGGTCGGATTTATCGGTCAGCAAGCCGACGTTATCCACGCCCGCAGCACGAATCTCGTCCACCACTTTGACCACGACACCGTACTTGGCGCGACCATCGCTCTTGACGAAGACGGTCTTGTCCAATTTGTTCGAGATACGGTCGCGGACCTGATCCGCAATTTGTGAAAGGTCAGACTTGGTGTTTCCCAAGTAGACGTCTCCACTGGAGGAAACGCCCACGATGACGGCATCATCCTTGTCGGCATCGGGCATATCACTGGGACTGGTGACTTTCGCCAGTTCCACCGACAGACCCTTGGTGAGCATAGGCGTGACCACCATGAAAATAATCAGCAGCACGAGCATAATGTCCGCCATAGGGATGACATTCGGCGACGACATGGTTGCCCCGACTTTTGGCTTGTAGGCCATGGCTTACTTCTTTCCGCCTGCCCGGCGCGTGATGAAGTAGTTGACCAGCTCCATCGAAGAGTTGTCCATTTCGACGTCAAATGCTTCGACTTTGTTGGTGAAGTAGTTGTACGCCCACACGGCAGGCACAGCAACCAGCAAACCGAGAGCGGTGGTAACCAGCGCTTCGGAAATACCGCCGGCGACCGCTGACAACCCGGTAGCCTTGGTGCTCTCAATGCCCTTAAACGCGTTGATGATGCCGACCACGGTGCCGAACAGTCCGACGAACGGCGCGGTCGAGCCGATGGTGGCGAGACCCGAAAGGCCGCGCTTCATTTCGGCGTGCACGATGGCGACCGAGCGATCCAGGCCGCGCTTGGCAGCTTCAATCACTTCCATGTCGGCGACTTGTGAAGATGCGGATTGGAATTCCGAAAGGCCTGTGGCGACAACCTTGGCGATGTGGCTCTTCTTGTTGCGCTCGGCGATGGAGATTGCTTCGTCGAGTTTGCCTTCGCGCAGTGCTCCGGCAACCTGCTGCACGAATACGCGGGACTGCTTGCGAGCCGCGCTATACATCAATACACGGTCAATCATGACGCCCAGAGACCACGCGGAAAGAAGGAACAAGATCCCTACTACAGCCTTCGCGATAATACTCATATTGCCCCACATCGTCCTCAGGTCCCACTGGCCCTGCAGGATGATCAGGTTCATTGCCGCAACCGATAGATTCGCAAGCATGTCATTCGCTCCTTTTTATTTCGTTCGAGACGTTATTCGTTCGAGATTTTATAAGACATAAGCCGGGACCACCATTTCGCCGTTCCCGGCCGACTTCCTGATTGACGGATCGATTCTCCCGGGCTCCTCCAATTAGCGGAGCCCGATCCCCTCAAACCGTCACCCTGCCTTAACCACCCATCGTAAACGTTACGGTAATCGTTGTATCCACTTCGACCGGATCGCCATTCAACTGTGTGGGCTTATAGCGCCACTGCTTGACCGCGTCCAGCGCGGATTGCACAAGCAATGGATGCCCGGACATCACTTCGAGTTGGGCGACCTTGCCCTCTTTGTCAATAATAGCGTGGAGAACAACGTTGCCCTGAATACGCGCTTGCCGTGCCAATGCGGGATAAACGGGCCGCGTCTGCGTGATGATGGCCGCCGCCGTTACCTGTCCGCCCTGCTTGATGCGGGCTGGCGTCGCCGCCTTCGGAGGGGGAGGAAGCGCCGCGCTATTCGCGATGAGTCCCTGACCGGGAATTCCACCGAACACGCCGCCCTGGTTCGTGTTGTTAACCACATCCGGGGGAAGTTCGGCTTCCTTAAACACCGCCACTTCCTTCGGAATCGCGCGCGGCTGCATCAGCTTGCCGGACTGGATCAAGCGAGCCACCGGCTTGACGATAACCTTCACGGGTGCGGGCGGAGGCGGTGGAGGAGGAGGAGGTGGCGGTGCGATGAGCAACGTCGAGAGCATCGCCTTCGGGAGCGCCTCCGTGTAAATCAAAGGGATCAGGATCAGGATGCCCAGAATAACCGTCTGGACCAGACCGGAAAGAATAACCGCCCAACCTTTATTTGTTTTTTTCTTTTCGGATGTAGATTCAACTAGATCGTCAAACATTGCTTTTTCCTCCTGCCAAAAGCCCCAGGCTTGCCTCTCCTAGGTCTTTCGGAGCTTATTGCCGGCTGCGGGTCCGGTTATTACTGCAGTCGCGCCTTGACCTCTCCACTCGTTCCAGGCCACAACGAGAGGCGCGGCAATTCCAAAACTTGAGTACGTTCCGACCAAAATCCCGACGACGAGAGCAAAGGAGAAAGCGCGGAGAACCTGGCCGCCCATGATGAACAGAACGAGCACGGTCATGAACGTCAGCCCGCTGGTCAGGATCGTGCGAGAAAGAGTTTGATTAATCGACCGGTTAACAATCACCCTCAACGGCTCGCGCCGCATCAGCCGCGTATTCTCGCGTATACGGTCGAAAATCACGATCGTGTCATTCATCGAGTAACCAACCAAAGTCAAAAGGGCCGCGATTACGGTCAGCGAAATCTCAAAATGAAAAATCGAGAACAAACCCAAGGTGATGAGGACGTCATGAAAGACCGCCAATACGGCGGCAGCACCGTACACCCACTCGAAGCGAAATGCAATATAAACCAGCATGCCGCCCAGAGCGTAAAGTGTGACAACGACCGCCTGACGTCGAAGTTCGGAGCCGACTTTCGGACCTACGATCTCCACGTTGACGATGGCGAAGTTGCTGGTATAGAACGCATCTCGAAGAGCGGCGATGACGGCGGGGTTAGCGCCCGTGGCGGACAGATCGTTGAGGTTGGTGATTACGCCGCCACGATTTTTGTCACGGAAGTCGACTAGCTGCTTCGCCAATTGCGTGTAGCGATCACCAGCGGTTGCGCCCAGGCTCAAGGGATCCCTGCGCACAAGTACATCCGAGATCGCGGAAGGCCCTGCCGCGTTAAAATCCTGCTTGCCGGCTTCACCCGAGCCCAGAGTTGCATGCAGCGCATTTAAGATGGCTGATTTCCCGGCGTCGAGCGCTTCCGATCCCTGCCCCTTTTCCTCCAGGTTGATGAGGACTTCGTTTGAGTTAGGATTCGAAATATCGCTGACAGGAACAATTGTGGTGTTAACGATTCCCTGCTGCGTCAGTCCATTGCGAATCGTGTCGATTGGCGGGGGACCTGCAAAGCGCACGTCTACGACCGTACCACCTTTAAAATCAATGCCATAGAAGGGGCCGCCATGCGCAATTAATGAAGCGCCACCAACCAGCAGAAGGGTCAGGGACAATGCGAAGAAGTACTTCGCCTTGCCCATCCAGTCGATATCCACCTGTTTAAAAAATTCCATAGTCACTCTGACCCGTTAGAGTTTGACACCAACCTGAGACAATTTGTTCCCGAAAAAGAACGCCTTTATTTCAGCACGCTCCAAACTGGCTAAATACTCAGTTCGGCTTCACGAGGCATCTCGGCCAGGTGCCAGTCGAAGATAACGCGCGACACGTACACCGACGTAAACAGGTTTGCCAGGAGTCCTATGACCAGGGTAATCGCGAAACCCCGCACAGGACCCGTCCCGAACAATCCCAAAAACAATGCCGAGACCACCGTCGTGACGTGCGTATCAATGATCGTCAGGAAGGCTCGCTTGAATCCCATATCCACGGCAGAGACCGGCGCCTTGGAAGCGCGCAGTTCTTCCCTGATACGCTCGAAAATCAGGACATTCGAATCCACGCCCATACCGATCGTCAGGATAACGCCCGCAATGCCGGGCAAAGTAAGCACGGCGCCGAAATACGCCAAAGCCGCAAGCAGAATGATGAGGTTTAAGATCAGGGCCACGATCGCGTTTACCCCCGACAGGCGGTAATACACGACCATAAAAATCATCACGACCAACAGGCTGACGATTGAGGCTTGCACGCCGTGACGTATCGAGTCCGCTCCCAGCGAAGGTCCGACCGTACGCTCCTCGAGATATTTGATGGATGCCGGAAGCGCGCCGGAACGCAATACCAGTCCCAAATCATTGGCTTCCTGCTCGCCAAATTGCCCTTCAATCACTCCGGTGTCATCAATTCGGCCATTGATAACGGGCGCGGTCTGCAGACGGTGCTCCAGGACGATTCCCAATTGCTTGCCGATATTTTGCTCGGTGAAGGGACCAAATCGGCGACCTGCATCCGTGGAAAGCGTGAAATCCACGTCGTAGAAGCCGATATTCTTGGTACTGCGGACAGCTGTGGCGCTGCGAAGATCGCGGCCGGTCACGACTGGGACGCGGTCAACCACGTACCAGCTCACGGGTGACGGCTGGCCCGAAGTCGAAGCCGAGCTCTTGCCTTGCACCAATTGCGAATTCGGCGGCAATACTCCGCCATGTGCGGCCATGGCTGCTGCTTCGGAAGGATATGGAGTGCTATCCAGAACGAGGTGCAATTCGAGTTGTCCGCCCGCCTGAATCACGCTCTTGGCGCGATTCGGATCGCCTTCGCCGGGCAGCTCCACGATAATTTCGTTATCTCCCTGGCCGTAAGGGGCAACGAGAGGTTCGGTCAGGCCGAGCGCGTCAATGCGGCGCCGGATGGTTTCCTCTGCCTGATCCATGGTCCGCTGGGAAATGTCGGCGACGTGCGACGCCTTCATCGTAAGGAGGTAGCCGGAAGCCTCGCCTGGGGCCGGGGCAATATCCCAGTCAGGAAATTGATCGGAAATGATATTGCGTGCCGTGCCGGCTTGTTCCGGGGCAAGATTGTGGACCAGGATCTGCGTGTCGCTCAGCTTGCGAACTTCATCATACCGGATGGTCTTATCGCGCAGCGCTTTGGTGACATTGTCCAGGACTTGATCGGTCTCCTGGCTGACCGCTTCCTGCACCTGCACTTGCAGAATCAAATGCGTTCCGCCCTGCAGGTCCAGACCGAGCTTGATGCGGTTGGTGAAATTCGATTTCAGGGCGGCGAACGACTTCGGCGGATTGGGAATTCCAAAAAGCCCGACAAAACATACAAGAATGACGGCGACGATGAAAATTAATTTCCACTTAAGATTAGAACTCATGGCTTGGTGTGGCTCAGGTTTAATACTGCGGCGTAACGCCTGGCTTGGCTACTCCTCCTTGCTTTCCGGCTGTAGAGCGGCCACCGCGGATCGCAATACTTTTACTTTCACCTGATCGGCGATACGCAACTGAACCGCATCGCCCTCAATTCCCACGATAGTGCCGAAGAGGCCGCCGGTGGTGACGACTTTGTCGCCGTTCTTGAGCGTGTTCAACATTTCCTGGGTTTTCTTCTGGCGCCGCTGCGCCGGAAGGATCAGTAGCACATAAAAAATCACCATGATGATCAGGAGCGGCGCGAAGGCCATCAAACCGCCCGGCCCCGTGCCTTGAGCCATCAAAGAAAGAGTTGCGAGTGAAGACATCATGGACATCAATCTGACCTTATCCTCCCGTTGCGACCATTTCAGGACTTAGTTTCTGGCGTCTTGCGGGCTCTTTTTCTTCGCAGGCTTCAAGTGAAGCCCGCACCCGATCGAAACCCCACCCATACAGCCTTGCTTCAGGGTTGACCCGCTTCCATGCGAGCTTGCAGCTCTGAGGAGAATTCTGCTAGTTCCCCAAACGCGATAGCCTGTCGAATCTTGGCCATAATGTCAAGAAAAAACGCAACGTTGTGGTGGGAGTTCAGGATGGAGGCCAGTATTTCGTTGGCCATAAACAAATGCCGCAAGTAGGCCCGTGAGTACGTGCGGCAAACCATGCAGGAGCAGCGCTCATCGAGCGGCCGCAAATCATCGGCGTAGATTGCGTTCTTGATGTTGATTCTGCCGGTGCTGGTGAACAAACATCCGTTGCGCGCATTTCGCGTCGGCAGAACGCAATCCATCATGTCGATGCCGCTCGCAACGTAGTCGGACAGTTGCTCCGGGAATCCGACGCCCATCAGATAGCGAGGGCGATCCGCGGGAAGTTCCGCGGTGGCGGTAGCAGCCATCTCGCACGACAGAGTATGAGGTTCGCCCACGGCCAACCCTCCGACCGCGTAGCCGGGGAAATCCAGATCCACGAGCTGGCGTGCGCTTTCACGGCGCAAATCCGCGTGCGTGCCGCCTTGTACGATAGCGAACAAAACTTGCCCGGGCGTGGTGGAGGTATCGGAATTGGCTCGCGCGTAATTCCGGCAGCGGCGCGCCCACTCGGTCGTGCGCTTCACTGCGGCAGCGGCGCGTTCGTGTTCGGCGGGATACTCGATGCATTCGTCGAGAACCATGGCGATGTCCGAACCAAGCGCCTGCTGAATCTCGATGGATTTTTCCGGAGTGAGGGAATGCTCGGATCCATCCAGGTGCGAACGAAAAATCACGCCGTCATCGGTAACTTTGCGAAGGTCGGCAAGGCTGAACACCTGAAATCCGCCGGAATCGGTAAGGATTGCGCCCGGCCAGGACATAAAACGATGCAGCCCGCCCAGGCGGCGGATTCGTTCGTGACCCGGGCGAAGATAAAGATGATATGTGTTGCCCAGCAAAATCTGCACGCCCAACTCGCCGAGCGCCTGCTGCGTCAGCCCCTTCACCGTGCCCTGCGTGCCCACTGGCATGAACGCAGGTGTGTCGATGACGCCGTGCGGAGTCGTGAGACGCCCCAACCGCGCGCCCGTCGGATCGGTTTCCAGAACTTCGAAGCGAAATTCCATTTATGTATTGGCGGATTCCAAGCAGTGCCCGCGTCCTTGTCTGAGCGGGCTCTCATGAGCCCCGCACCCGTGAGAGTTTAGCAGGCCCCTACGACCGATTATTCAATATTGACCGGCAACACCGGAATCGCGGCGATCAGAGATTGCGTGTAGGGATGAGTGGGCGCGGTAAGTATTTGTTCGGCGGCGCCCGTTTCCACGATGCGGCCGCCTTGCATGACGGCGATGCGCGTGGCGAGTTGCGCGACGACGGGCAGGCTGTGCGAAATCAGCAGGTAGGTGAGGGAAAAATCGCGCTGCAAATTTTGCAGCAACTCCAGAATTTGCGCGCCGACGGAAACGTCCAGTGCGGAAACAGGTTCATCGGCGACGACCAGGCGCGGACGCAGCACCAACGCGCGCGCGATGCCGATGCGCTGCCGCTGGCCGCCGGAAAATTCGTGAGGGTAGCGCGTGAGCGCGTCCTCGCCCATGCCCACGGCGCGCAAAATTTCGGTGACGCGGTCGCGCCGCTCCAAACGGCCGAGGCGCGGCTCATGAATATCGAGCGGCTCGCCCACAATCGTTCCGACTCGCATTCTCGGATCGAGCGAGGCGAACGGATCCTGAAAGACCATCTGCATTTCGCGTCGCAGAGCCCGCAGGCCCGCGCCGCTCGCGGCCAGAAAATCGCGGCCCTCGACGCGGAGTTCGCCCGAGTCCGGCTCGATCAGGCGCAGCAGCATGCGCGCGAGCGTGGTCTTGCCACTGCCCGATTCACCGACAATCGCCAGCGTTTCACCCGCGGCGAGTTCGAGACTGACATCGTCCACAGCCGCGACGCGGGCGCGAGCGCCCATCGCGAACGCGCCACCCGGCGCGGGAAATGTTTTCCGCAAGTTTCGAGCTTCGAGTAGCGGCGCGATCATCGTTGAGGTTGTCTGCATAAGGTCGGTTGCATAAGTTGTCCGCTAAGCCTTGTGAGTGGCATCTTCACAGTCTGCGGAAAACTCAAAAGCTTGTCATTCCGAGGCACGCTGGTGCCGAGGAATCCCTCCCTCTCTCTGCATTCACACCGAGAGGGATCCCTCACTTCGTTCGGAATGACGACAAAGACGACTTCGCAATCTGTTTAGCTGTGACATAAAAGTGACAACATGAAATGGCTTTAACCACTGGCGTGCCAGATTTCAGATTGCTACTCGAATTTTTCAGCTCCGGTACGCTGCGAATTTTCATTCCGGCTTCTCCGCGACGAGCAGCAGAACCGTGTGCAGGAATTCCAAAATTCCTGTTTTTTCCGAGTACCGCGGATTCAGACCCGAGGTGTCATGCGGCATGATCTCCTCCATCATGCGACGCACTTGAACGTAAGTCGCATCGCCGGGAGCGCTTCCGGCATTTCGCATCCACAGATCGAAATCGTACCAGTGCGGGCGCGCTTCCTCGGACGGCAGACGCAAGCCGGCGTCGTGAATCAGGCCGCGGAATTGCGAAACAGTATGAGCGCTGGTGTGGGATGGATCGCGAACGCGTTCAATTTTGTTTTGGATCGTGCCGCCGGAGCCTTCGGCCGCGATGATATCGACAATCGCGACGCGCCCGCTCGGACGCAATACGCGCGCCATCTCCGCCAACGCGCGCGCCGGTTCCTGCGTGTGGTAGAATGCGTAGCCGCACGCCACGATACTCGCAACACCATCCGCGAAGGGCAGCGCATAGATATCGCCGCGAATAAATTCAATGTTAGTGATGCCTGCCCGCGCCGCTTCCGCGCGCGCTTTCTCGATCATCGCCGGAGTCAGATCGACGCCGACGGCGCGGCGAACGCGCGAAGCAAAAGGCCGCGTGAATGTGCCGGGTCCGCACGCAACGTCAACCGCCAGCGATTCGGAATCGAGAGCAAGGCCGGCAGTGGCGAGTTCCACCAGACGATCGCTCTCCTCGACGCGCATAGTGCGCACGGATTCCGCGAAAACATCCGCGGTGGCCGTGAAGCGCTCGAGAATTTTATCCCGGTGATCCAGTTCCGGAGTCATCGCGCGATTTCCTCAAGAATATCTTCAACCAGGATGCAGCGCGCGCGGTGCTGCGGGCCGGCAACGCGAAGTTCCGGCATCGCAATAGTGCATTCCGGTTGGCGCAGCGCGCACCGCGGCTCAAACGCGCAGCCGGAGGGCAGCGCAGTGAGTGACGGCACGTTGCCGGGAATCGGCTCAAGTTTGTGGCGCACCAGTTGCGGCGACGCGCGCAACAGTCCGGCCGTGTAGGGATGACACGGACGCGCGAGAACTTCCAGCGCCGGCCCCTCCTCCACGATGCGCCCGGCGTAGGTGACCGCGATGCGATCGGCAACCTGCGCGACGACGCCCAGGTCGTGCGTAATAAACAAGAGCGTCAGGCCGAGATCGCGCCGCAATTGCGCCAGCAATTCGAGAATTTGTTTTTGCACGGTGACGTCGAGAGCCGTCGTTGGCTCATCGGCGATCAGCAAGCGAGGAGCGGAATGCGCTGTTGAAGTAGAGCCCGCGGCAAGCGCCATCGCGATCATCGCGCGCTGCCGCAAGCCACCGGAAAGTTGGTGCGGATATTGCCGCGCGCGCAAGGCAGGTTCCGGCACGGCGGCGCGTTCGAGCGCGGCCAGCACACGGCGGTCGACTTCCGCGTTCGTCAAGCCCGCGCAGTGAGCGCGAATCGCCTCGGCAATCTGCGCGCCGACGCGCATCACAGGATTGAGCGCAGTCATCGGCTCCTGAAAAATCATGGCTATATCGCGCCCGCGTGTAGCCATCCTTTCGCGCTCCGAGAGCGCAAGCAGATTCACGCGCGAAGATGCTGCGCCATTCGCGCCCGCAAGCCACGCTTCGCCACGCACTCGAGCGCCGGGCGGCAGCAATCCCATCAACGCAAGCGCCAGCATGGATTTTCCGCTGCCCGATTCACCGACCAGTCCGAGCGATTCGCCGGTTTCGAGCGTGAACGACACGTCGTCCACAGGACGAATCCATCCCGAAGGCGTGGGAAGCTCGACAGTGAGACCGCGCAGCTCGATGAGTACTGTCATCAGTTTTTTCCGGCGGGCTGCAAGTACAGCCCGCACCCGTACATCATAAGACGGATTGTGCGCTACAGGACAGAAGCGTTGGAGCGAGATTGCAAATGATTATTTTAGAAGTCTCCCGAGCTGTTCGGAGGAAAGCGCATCGGATCCGGAGCGTTGCGCCTTGTGCACGTCGGCCTTGCGCGCTGCGCCACGAAGTAGATACCAAGCCGCAGCCCCACAGGTCACCGTGGTGAACAAAACCGCATAAATGAGGGGCAATCGGCCGGTTCCAAGCGCAACTATGAAACAATACGCTCCTGCTGCAAACAGCGCGGGAATCGAGAGTAAGTCAGTGAGTATCGACCACATTGGCCACACACCAGTGGCCCTTCTAAACTTGACCCAACTGCGGCACTCGTCTCGGCCGGCCGCTGCTACCGACTTGAGCTCCCAACTCATTGGCATCGATTTTATCGTGCCCAGCCCCTAATTGAATATGTTTTTGAATCGGCCTCCCTTAGAACTGGTGACGCGTTGCGTGCAAACGGCATATTAGGTGCGCGCCGACCAGTCTGAATCCAAAATCGGAGCCGCAGCTTTTCCATCGGAGCTTGCATAGGCGCGCCGCGTAATTCATGACATATTGTGGGTAGCCCAATGTGGTTTTTATCAAAACCAGATCGAGACTGCATCCGCCAATTTCTTTCCGCACAAGGAAGTAAACCATTTTCCTACGCTCACGTCGGAGCGTCACGCGAACGCGCGCCCGATGGATACACCGTCGATCACAACCGCATTCAACTGGGCGAAGGCGCCGAGGCTTTTGAGCGAGCAAAGAGCGCCGTAAGGCAGTGGAAAATGTTCGATATGCCGTGGATCGAACTCTACTCGCCGGACACGCCAATTAAAACGGACGCCACGGTAGCCGTGCTCATCTCGCATTTAGGTTTTTGGTCCCTGAATGCGTGCCGTATCGTTTACGAAATTGACGACCACGGAGATTGCGAAAGATTCGGCTTCGCCTATGGAACTCTGCCGGAACATGGAGAGCGCGGCGAAGAGCGTTTCAGCGTGGAATTCCATGCAGTCGATCAGAGCGTGTGGTACGACCTTTACGCATTTTCCCGGCCTGGTCCCGCGGCACGTCTGGCCTATCCTTTTACGCGGGCCTTGCAAAAACGCTTTGCTCGAGATTCCAAAGAGGCCATGCAAAGGGCAATGAAAAGCGACGGAGATTGCCGCCGGAAATGACCTGCGTCAAAAAATCTGCTCCGCTGGAAATTGCCACGCAACTTAAATCCATTCCTCATTGAACCCGCCGCACCATACCATTACACTGCTAGCAGTTTATCGGAGCGCGAGTGGCTCGATTCTGAAATGGCCTCGGACCCTACTTCCACCCTGGACTGGAAAGCGTTATTCCGCGTACCAGGATTCCCATTTTTTTTCTTCGCCATGTTCGTGTCGTTGTTTGGCACCGGAATGAATTTCGCGGGTGTCACCTGGTACGTTCTCGGCTCCACGCATTCGACGGTAAAAGTCAGCCTGATCGTCATTCTCGTAACGCTGCCGGGATTGGTGGTGCCTCCGTTTGGCGGCGTGCTGATCGATCGTGTGGACCGGCGGTACCTGGGAGTGACACTTGACGCGGCGCGCGCGGTGATCGTGCTGGGCACCGCCGCCTTGGCCTATGCGGGCCGCCTGACCATGTGGGAACTCTACAGCATGGTTTTTCTGCTGGGCATAGGATTCGCGGTGTACTGGTCCACGACGAATGCCCTGGTTCAGGAACTCGTACCAAAAGAACAACTTTTGACGGCGAATTCCACAGTGCTCATTGCGGTGCAGGGCGGCATGACCGCGGCAGGCGCCCTGGTTGGATTCATGTACGAACGCGCCGGTCTCGCCGGAATCCTGGGAATTGACGGCACCACATATCTGATCTCGGCAATTTGTCTACTGCTGTTGCGGCATGGGTATCGGGCTCCACAGGACGTGCACGATGCTCGCCTTCTTTCCGCCGCGCCCACGATTGAAGCGGCTCCGGATATGTCCGAACCGTCTCTGCTGCGGGGAGATGAGGACGCATTCTCGGCAGCGGGCGTCTTGGCGGACATCGCCGAAGGTCTGCGCTATTTGCAACAGCAGCCGCGCGTGCTGGCGCTCGGAATCACCTACGCGTGCATGATGGCCGGGGTCATCAGCGCGAACGTGCTGGTGGTCGCTCTCGCAAAAGATTTGCTCGCAGCGGGTCCAAGGGGATATGGATACATCGAGGCTGGGTGGGCGATCGGAGCGGTGGCCGGAGGATTGCTCGCCGGCCGGCTGGCGCGAAGGAATCCGCACAGCGTGCTGGTATTGGCCTTGGCCACGCTGGCCATAGGCCATACTTTATTTCCCTATGCGCGCACGCTGGCCACGGCGGTGGCAATGAACGCGCTATTTGGTGTGTGCCGAGCATTGGGCGGCGTCCTGACGCAGTCCTCGATCATGGCGACGGTGCCACGAAGGCTCATGGGCCGGACGCAATCCGCATTTTCAGTGATCGCGACCGTCATGCAAGTGATCATGAGTTTTGCGCTCGGATGGTTCGCGCAACACGTAGCGCTTTCCGCGGCATTTCTATTGCTGGGAGCGATCTATGGTGGCGGGGTAATTGCTGCGTTGCGCGCAAGGACGCTCTCGATGAGTTCGCCGGAGACGCCGACGCCGGCGCCTGGTTGAGCAGTTTCTTCCGGAGATGCCGGAGCATTTTTTTCATTCCAGAAGATGCACTCTTGAAAGCGGGCGCTACAAGGACTAAAACTGTGCTGCCGCAAAGATTCATGAGGGATGCGCGGGAGTAATATCATGAAGGTGTTTATCGCGGGTGCATCCGGAGTGCTCGGTAGACGGCTGATCCGGCAACTTACCGCGCGAGGCCACTCGGTAATCGGGCAAGTCCGCAGCGCGAAAGCGGAAAGCGTCGTGAAGGCGGCAGGCGGCGAGCCACGGCACGCGGATCTGTTTGACGCGGAATCGCTTTCCAAAGCCGCGGAGGATTGCGACACCGTCATTCACGCCGCTACGTCCATCCCCACAAAACGCAAGCCTGCTGCCGCCGATTGGGCGATGAATGACCACATTCGCCGCAAAGGTACTCGCTGTCTTACCGAAGCGGCCGCGAAAATCGGCGCGAAAACGTATCTGCAGCAGAGTATTGCGTGGATTGCGCGCCCCAAAGATGATTCAGCTTTCGATGAAGATTCTCCGGCCGTGCCTGACCCGGCGATTCAATCGGGGATTGATGCGGAAACGATCGCGCGCGAGGCGGGATCAGTGGACGGTTTCACGGTCGCGATTCTGCGCGGCGGCTATTTTTACGATTCCGAATCCGCGCACACGCGAATGATTGCGGATGCCTTGCGAAAACGCCAGATGCCCGTCATGGGAACCGGCGATGCCGTTTGGGCCATGATTCACAGTGACGATGCCGCCAGCGCGTTTGTGGCTGTCGCCGAGCAGCCGAAAGACGGCGTGTGGCATGTCGTGGATAACGAACTCGTTCCCGTGCGTGCCTTCCTTGGAGAATTTGCGGCCCGATTGGGAGCGCGTCCTCCTCGCC
>JAOAPW010000076.1 GCA_025463105.1 Candidatus Acidiferrum typicum
GGCTGGGTCGCGCGCGACTCCTCACCGCAAATCACGCGGCAGGGCAAACCCAGCGCATTCTCCGTCGAGTTTGTCGGCAAATACTCGGGTTTTGAGGAAATCGATCTTGTGGATTTTTTTGCGGTGCGCGATAGCGCCGTCCGTGAAATCGCCTCTGAAGATCCCTACGCGGCGCTCCTCATCTCGATGCACACATACAATCTCCTGAACGAGCGCTCCGATAGATCAACGATAGCGCCTGCGCAACTTCCCTTGCTGGAACAGTTTCTGGAACGCCAAAAGGAGTTTCAGGCTTCACTGCGAAAGCTGATCGCATCTGATGAAAAATTCACGCAGGCTCAATCCAGAGACAGCGTAATCTTCGATCATTTCCGGCTGTTGCAGGCGCTGGATTATCTATCCTTACTCACTTGCGTGGACTTTCGCCAACCGGCACATCTGCTGCATCCGCTGCCGACGCGAGATGGCGAACATCAGCCTATTCAGGTTCGCACCGCAGCTCCACGCCATTTCATTCTCAACCCCTATCCATTTCCCGAACCTTCGCTAACGTTTCATTTTTCAGCGCGGCATATTAAAGGGAAGGTCTTTTCTTCTTCCGAGGAATTGCAAAGTGCAATTAAGGCGGCGCCGAAGGAAACTCTCTCAGTCACCGTCAGTGCGAGCTGACGTTCTGCGAATACCAAAACTGTCCGCCCAAAAAGCGGGCGGCCTATACAAAGGCATGGTTCGATTTCAACTGAAACTTTCTCCCGTTTTCGCCGCCCTGTTTTGACGTAACCATGTACAATACGGGGCCATCGAATGGAATCAACGCTTAAGGCCGACTCAGGCACGTCGCTCAGTTTGCTGGAGCGACTGTTTCACCTCAAAGAAAACCAGACCACGGTCCGCCAGGAACTTCTCGCCGGCCTCACTACATTCATGACCATGGGTTACGTGGTCGTGGTCAACCCGCGGATTCTCTCCGAAGCCGGCATGCCCGTCGAAGGCGTTTTGTTCGCGACTTGCATTTCCGCCGCGATCGCGACGCTGATTATGGGTCTGTGGGCAAATTATCCGATCGCCCTCGCGCCCGGAATGTCGTTGAACGCGTACTTTACGTATTCCATCGTTATTGGACGCGGCGTGCCATGGCAGACGGCGCTGGGAGTTGTTTTTCTCTCGGGCCTGGTTTTTCTGCTGCTCACGTTAACCAATATCCGCGAACAGATTGTGAACGGCATTCCCGATTGCCTGAAGCACGGGACCGCCGCCGGAATCGGAGTATTTATCGCATTCGTTGGATTTCGGAACGCCAAAATCATCGTCGCAAATCCAGCGACATTCGTGGGACTGGGTAAGATATCGGATCCGCAAGTGCTTCTCGCCGCTCTGGGCGTTATCTTGATTGCAATTCTGATGGTCCGACGCATCGGTAGCGCCATTCTGGTGGGAATTGTGGCCATCACGCTCATCGGAATTCCACTTGGCCTGAGCCACTGGCCCGCGCAACTGTTCTCGCTGCCACATCCATCTGGCACGCTTTTCAAACTCGATCTCCGCGCTGCGACAAAGCTGGGGCTGGCCGAACTCATCTTTGTATTTTTCTTCGTCGATCTTTTTGACAATGTCGGCACGCTCGTGGGCGTATGCGAGCAAGGCGGTTTCTTGCGCGATGGCAAGCTTCCACGCGCCAGCCGAGCCCTGCTCGCCGATGCCATCGGTACGATGGTGGGAGCACTGAGCGGCACATCGACGGTCACGAGTTACATCGAAAGCGCCGCCGGCGTTGCCGCAGGCGCACGAACCGGCCTGGGTAATATAATGATCGCGGGACTATTTGGAGCCGCCATGTTTTGCGCCCCGCTGGTGGCGGCAATCCCCGCCTACGCGACAGCACCGGCTCTCATTCTCGTTGGCGCGCTCATGTGCGGTTCGGTCGCCAAGGTCCGCTGGGAAGATTTCAGCGAAGCCGTTCCCGCCTTCCTTACGTTGGTGGCTACGCCGCTGACTTTCAGTATCGCTACCGGCCTGAGCCTGGGGCTGCTTTCGTTCACCTTCTTGAAACTCTTTACCGGCAAACACCGCGAGATCAGTCCACTGATCTGGGTCCTGAGTGTCCTCTTCCTCCTCCGCTACATTTTCCTGGGCAGCGAATAACGGTCCCTTCGGACGCCTGTACAGGCGCCCGAATCCTCTCTTGCAGACACGGCCGGCGGGATGAAATCTGGTAAACTCTGGCATGGCTATTACCTCTGTTATCATTCCTTCAAGAAATCCAGAGCCGTTCCCGCAATTTTCCAAAATCGCGAGTTTATTGAAATGAGTGACGCGGATCTATTTCTGAGCGGCGGCACGGTTATTACCATGGACGCAGAGTTCCGCGTGATCGAAGACGGCGCTGTAGCGATCCAAGGCGACTCCATCGTGGCTGTTGGCAAGAGATCCGAGCTCGAACAGCGATTCGGGAAGACCACAACGATTGATGCGAGCGGCACACTGGTTTTGCCTGGAATGATTAATGGCCACGCGCATGCCGCGATGAGCCTTTTCCGCGGCGTCGCCGAAGACCACTCGCTCGATGATTGGCTCCAGAAATACATCTTTCCCGCTGAAGCGCGCAATGTTACCGAGGAGTTTGTCCTCTGGGGCGCCCGGCTTGGAGTGCTCGAAATGCTCCGTGGCGGGATCACGACTTATGCCGACATGTATTACTTCGAAGATGTGGTCGCGCGGGTTACCAAAGAAGCGGGGATGCGCGGCGTGCTGGGCGAGACAATCGTCGATTTTCCCGCACCGGATCATCAGACACCGGCCGCTGCGCTGGCATACACACAAAAATACATCGACCGCTGGAAAGATGATCCGCTCATTACGCCTGCTGTTGCGCCCCATTCCATCTACACTCTCTCGACGGAAAACTTAAAGGCCGCTGCCGCTCTGGCGCGAAGCAACGGAGTGCCAATTCTGATCCACTTGGCCGAAGCTCCATTCGAAAGTGAATTGAGCCGCGCAAAGCACGGCGGTTCGCCTGTAGCTTATCTCGAACGCATCGGGCTGCTGGGCCCGGATGTTATCGGCGCGCACTGCATCTGGGTAGACAGGGCCGACATTGCAACGCTCGTGCGCCTCGGAGTCGGCTCGGTACACAACCCTTCGAGCAATATGAAACTGGCTTCAGGCGTGATGCCGGTTGTCGATATGCTGGAGGCGGGCGAGGCGGTAGGACTGGCGACCGACAGCGCGGCGAGCAACAATAACCAGGACCTGTTTCAAGAGATGAACATCGCCGCGAAACTGCAAAAGGTCTTCCGCATGGATCCGCGGGCACTGCCCGCAAGGCAGGTGGTCGAGATGGCTACGATCGGAGGCGCGCGCGCGCTGCACCTCGACAAAAAGATTGGATCGCTCGAAGAAGGTAAGCAGGCCGACCTGGTGCTCATCGGCACTGGCGCCACACACTCCACGCCGATGTACAACGTCTATTCGCTGATCGTATATGCGTTAAACGCGCATGACGTTAGAACCGTCGTCATCGGCGGCAAGATCGTGATGCAAGACCGAGTCATGCTCACGATGAATAAGCCGGAGATTCTCGGGAAAGCGCACGAATATCAGCGAAAGATATCAGCTTCGCTTTTCAAACAGCCCGCTGTCTAGCTGACCCGGGTGCCCTTGAGGCGCTATTTCCAATCGAGAGGTCTGACTAGTCCCGGCGAGCGGCGCCGAAAAATTGTCCGGTTAATCTTTCCAGGCGACACGCATTTGCTTGCCTACCATGTGCGAAGGGTCAGCTCCTGCCCTCGGACGGAATTTCTGCGGACGGCCATTGAACACTTCCGCGGTGTACAGATTCCCTTGCTGATCGGTCGTAAATTCGTGTACGCCCCACATTTCGCCTGGCAACGGTCCGAATGTACCCCATTGATATTGCATTTTGCCGTCGAGATCGTATTTCAAGATTTTAAATGTTCCGTGACCATCCGACATCCAGAGGCTCCGGTCTTCGGTCAGGAGCAAATGATAGATGGCGGCATAGGGTCCGAGGGGCCACACATCCAGGAACTTGCCGTTTTCGTCGAATACCTGAATCCTGTGATTCTCGCGGTCCGATACGAACACGCGATGCGATACCGGGTCCACCTGAATTCCGTGCACGGTATGGAAATAATTCGGCGGAGGCGGATCCGACATACCGGGAACATCTTTTCGCGTTCGCCAGTCCCAACTCGGCTTCCCCCAGGATGTCAGGTACTTGCCGGTCTTGTCGAATTTCACGACGCGAGTATTTTCGTAGCCGTCCGAAACGAAAAATGTGCCGTCGGGCAGCCAGGCGATGTCAGTCTGACGATTGAAGTGCTTATCATCATCGCCGCACTTGCCAGGCTCGCCGATGGTCTGCAGCAGTTGCTTCCCATCGTTACTGAAAATAAAGATTGCGCATTTTCCGTCATCGTCGATCCAGACGCGCTTTTCCGGATCGTAGGGACTGATCAAGATTTTGTGAACGCGCTTGAATGTTTTGTCCCATTTCGACCAGTCGTCGACAAGATTGCCCTCGCCATCCACGGCATAAACCAGATGCTGCCAGCGATAATCCCTGCCCTCCTGGGCCACAAATTTCACGTGCGGCTCACCTGGACTTGCGGTAGGGCCAATCGAGGCATTCCGATTCGGCACGCCGGGCATGGGAACCGTCAGCCATATTCCGCGTCCGTTTTCACCGATCCCCGGCACTTCCGTGTTTAAGGGATCGCCCCCCTTGATGATCGGCAGTTCGCCGCGCATGGAAATAAAAATACGATTTGGATTTTGGGCGAAGACGGCTTGTGTCGATCCCCAGGTCCAACCCTTTTCTTCGGGAAATAATGTTGCTACCGGCTTCGGCCAATCCTTCACGACATCGTAAGGTCCAGTGATCTGCTGGTCGCTGAAATCATGATTCTGGGCCAAGGCTGTCACTTGTCCGGGGAGTGTTCCCGGCGAGCTTCCAAGAAAAAATGTCCCCAGGATCAAACCACACAAAGCCGTCAAGGCGGCAATCGCGCGTTTTGTCATTTTCTTCCTCCCGAAACGCAAACTGGAATTTTCTTTTTGGCCAGGAAAACTGGCTCATAGTACACCCGTCTTGATTGTTTGCGACACTGTGAAACGTCTTTTATTCCGGGATTGCGAGGCGTAGTCCCATGACTTTTCGAGAACATCTGGCTTCAATGATTCCGAACCGAACTTCCCGCTTGCTCTACAATGTTTATCGTGACCTCTCAATCTGCTCAATCCCCCTGGATGAATGACGATTTACGAATGTATCGCAAGACGGTTCGTCAATTCATACAGGAAAAATTCGCTCCACACCACGCTCGCTGGTGCCAGCAGCATCGTCCAGATCCCGAAGCCTGGACGGAGGCGGGCGCGACCGGCATCCTGCTCCCCGACCTGCCAGAAGAATACGGCGGAGGAGGAACGTTTGCGCACCAGGCCGTGGCGCTCGAGGAACTGGCGCAGGCGGGAATCAATTTCGGCTCGCTCGTTCACAGCATCGTGGCGCACTACATTTTTGCCTACGGCACCCTGGAACAGAAACGCAAGTGGCTTCCTCCCATGGCGCGCGGCGAACTGGTCGGCGCAATCGCCATGACTGAACCTGCCGCGGGCTCTGACTTGCAAGGGATCAAGACGACTGCTCGCCGCGATGGCAATCACTACGTCATCAATGGCTCAAAAACCTTTATCACCAATGGGATGCTGGGCAATATTATTTGCCTGGCTGTAAAGACCGACCCCAAGGCTGCCGGCTTCAAGGGCATGTCGCTGATCATCGTCGAAACCAGGAATCTTCCCGGATATCGAGTGGGCCGCTCGCTGGAAAAAATTGGCAGGCACGCGCAGGATACCTGTGAGCTTTTTTTCGACGATGTTCGTGTTCCGGCCTCGAATCTTCTGGGTGCCACCGAGGGCAAAGGGTTTTCCCAGATGATGGAGCAGTTGCCCTATGAGCGCCTGGCAATCAGCGTTGGCGCGATAACCACGGCGGAACAGGCCGTAGCGATTACAACTCAATATGTGAAAGAGCGCATGGCGTTTGGCAAGCCGCTGCTCGATTTTCAGAATACGCGCTTCAAGCTCGCTGAATGCAAGACAGAAACTCGCATCGGCCGCGTGTTTGTCGACGACTGCATTGAGCGGTTCCTCGCCGGCCAGCTTGACCCTGTCACTGCGGCCATGGCGAAATATTGGCTCACGGATTGCGAATGCCGCGTTATTGATGAATGCGTACAGCTGCATGGCGGATACGGATACATGACGGAATATCCCATCGCGCGCATGTGGGCTGACAGCCGCGTGGAACGCATCTACGCCGGCACAAATGAAATTATGAAGGAAGTGATTGGCTGGTCTCTCTGAAAACAAAAGAACAATAGGCACGAGACGCAGACTGAAGATTAAAGGTAAAGCCTTCCGAAATGCCCGATCCTGACATTTGGTCCTCGCCGCCCAAAAATCTCGAGCTTCCTGAACGTGAGGTCCACATATGGCGCGCAAATCTGGATCTTGAGCCGGAAGTCCTGAGCCGCCTTGCGAGCACACTCGACAACGACGAAAAGGCTCGCGCAGGCCGCTTTCATTTCACTCGTGACCGGGATAATTTCACGGCCTGCCGCGGCATTTTACGAGAACTGCTCGGAGGGTATATCGGTAGTTCACCTGCCTCGATCGAATTCGCCTACGGAGAATTTGGGAAACCTGCTCAACATCCGCGAAATTCAGGGCCGCCCATTCGGTTCAACCTTTCACACTCTTCTGGTCTTGCCGTGTTCGCTTTTGCACGCAATTGCGAAATAGGAATTGATCTGGAAGCAATCAGTCCGGAATTCGCTGGAGAGGAAATTGCCGAGCGTTATTTTTCAGCACGGGAACTCGCGGAATTGATGGCCCTGCCGGCGGAAACGAGACCTGAGGGATTTTCACTCTGCTGGACGCGCAAAGAAGCCTACGTGAAGGCGCGAGGCGCCGGTCTGCAAATACCGCTCGACAGCTTCAGCGTATCACTGACGCCAAACCAGCCAGAGAGACTCGAGAGCGAGGACTCCTATCGATGGCGCTTGCGTTCCTTCAAGCCCGCGCCGGGCTTTGTTGGCGCCGTTGTTTATGAAGGAGTTCACGAAGCCCAAGGCTTCCATCCGCGCTATTGGGATTGGGGCGTGTGGAGGTGAACCGAGCGTCTCTTCACCGGGAGACAATCGCTAACGGCGGATCAGCAATTTCGGCGCAGTTGGAAGCGGCCTGATCGATTTGCTCCTTGAGTTTTTGCGCCAGAGTTTGCACATAAGGTTCGACGAAGATGCCACCTGGGTCGACGGGCAACTCGATAACCTCCAAGCCGCCGGCGGCGACATCGCGCCAACCATGGAAGGGATCGCGCAGAAACGCATAATTTCTTTGTGGCCTGCAGATCGTCATTTTTCCTGGATAGACGCTGGGCACGTAGGCAAAGAATGCGCGGTCATTGA
>JAOAPW010000084.1 GCA_025463105.1 Candidatus Acidiferrum typicum
TGCGCGGCGTACCTGGCACGTGCGGATAAGCGGGTCCTCGTACTTGAGAGCCGCACGCGAGTAGGTGGCGCTTGCACCATGGAAGAACCCTTCCCTGGTGTACGCATGTCGCCGTGCGCTTATCTGGCCGGACTGCTACATCCCTTAGTCATTTCGGAATTGACTCTATCCGAGCGCGGCTTTCAGTGGACACCTGCGGTCAACGGGCTCTTTGTTCCATTCCACGACGGCTCCAGCGTTCAGCTCTGGGACAGCGACGACCGGTGCGAGGCGGAAATTCGCAAACTCGCTCCGGGGGATGTGGAAGGCTGGCGTGCAATGAGTGACGTACTTCGTAGATTGCGCGATGCCTTGCGTCCGGCAGGTGATGGCGATCTGTGGGTCGGCGAGCCTCCCACTCGCGAACAGATTGAAGCGCGGCTTGGGAAAGATGAGCAAGCGAAGCATGTGCTCTTCGACTGGTCGATGGCCGAGTTCGTCGAATACTATTTGCGTGACGAACGGCTGCAAATTGCGTACCTCGGGCAAGGAGTAATTGGGACAAACGCGAGTCCATTCGACGCAGGAACCGCCAGCATCCGCTTCCATCACTCATCGGGCCGGCTGGGCGGAATGCCCGGCATGTGGGGCTACGTTAAAGGCGGCATGGGTATGATTTCGTTCTACTTTTGCGATGCCGCGCGAGATGCTGGAGCAGTGGTCGCCACCGGCGTCCCCGTCTCACGGATAGTACCCTCCGAAGGCGTCATGCTCGAGAGCGGCGAATTCATCGCTGCGCCAGTCGTGATCTCCAATGCCGATCCACGGCAGACGCTGCGACTACTGGGCCCTTCGGTTGATCCCGCGTGGCGTAAGCGCGTCGAGCAGATTCCGATGGAGGGCTGCACCGTAAAGCTGAACGTGCTGCTCCGTGAGCTGCCCAACTTCACCGCGCGACCCGGAACTGATCAGCCGCACCACTACGGACAAATCAACACACCACTTACCAAAGCTGAGTGGGCGGCCGGATTTGCTGCCGCGCGTCGCGGCGAATTGCCTGAGCATCTATGGTGCGAGCTGTATTTCCAGAGTGTCGATGACCCGACCGTGACCACCCTTGGCCAGCATACGATGAGCGTCTTTGCGCAGTATGTCCCATACAAGTTTGCATGCGGCACATGGGATGAACGCCGAGAGGAAGTCCGCCAGCTCGCGCTAAACTCCCTTGCTCGCTTTTGCTCCAATATCGACAGCGCCGTCGTTGATACTCAGGTGCTTGGCCCCCCGGATATCGAGCGGAAGGTCGGACTCACCGGCGGTCACATTTTTCAAGGTGAGTGCTTGCCTTCATATATGTGGTCAAACCGGCTTTCGACGCGCACGCCCATGCCCGGCGTCTACATGTGCGGAGCATGTACGCATCCTGGAGGCAGCGTGATCGGCATAAATGGGCGCAATGCCGCGATGGCTGTTCTCAGCGATACTGCCTAGCTTTCCACTCACGCCGTAATACGCTATTCTGCGCGCACATGTCTGCTAAACCCGAGCTCAAGCCCGAACTCGGTCTGCGTGACCTCACGCTCTTTGCCATCACTTGCGTCACTTCCGCCCGATGGATCCCAATCGCAGCGCATGCCGGACCAGGATCCGTTACGCTTTGGCTTTTGGCAGCGGTCTTGTTTATGGCGCCATTAACCGTGGCAGTGGCGGCACTGGTAGCGAAATATCCCGGCGCGGGCGGGTTATATCTGTGGACCCGGCGAGACTTCGGAGCGTGGCCGGCCTTTCTCTGCTTCTGGGTTTATTGGATGGGGATCGCTTTTCTGTTACCCACTGCCGCGCTTTTGTATGTAAAAGTCGGATTCTCAATGTTCGGTCCATTGTTCGCTCGCTTGGGCGACAACCGATTTTATCTTCTTGCCGCTACAGTGGTGTTGATTTGGATCGCGCTCGGCTCGAACCTGATCGGACTGAACATTGGTAAGTGGACCGAGAATATCGGCGCCCTGGCCACGTGGGCGGTAGGGTTGTTGCTGGTCGCGGTGGCATGGATGGTGTGGATGCGGCGCGGTCCGGCGACGCCCATGCATATTCTTCCGAAATGGAGTTGGGGAACCATCAATTTTTGGGCTGCGATCGCCTATGCAACTTCCGGCATGGAAGGCGCCGGCATGATGGCCGGGGAGATCCGCGATCCGAAGCGCACGATGCGCCGGGCGGGCTGGATCGCTTCGGGATTTGTCATAGCGTTTTACGTGTCGACGACAGTTGCATTTCTGCTAGTGCTCTCGCCCGAGAATATCAGCGAGCTGAACGGCTTCGCGGAGATGGGAGATTCGGCGGGCCTGCTCTTGGGCGCTGCGTGGCTCTCTCCGCTCATCGCGCTGCTGGTGGTGATTAGCGGAGTAGGATTTGTGGGCGGACTCGGCACAGCAACCTCGCGTCTGCCGTTTGCCGCTGGTGTGGATCGCTTGCTGCCCGCAGCTTTTGGCAAGGTTCATCCGCGATGGGGAACGCCTTACGTATCCATCCTAGCGCTCGGAGTGGTGGCAACCTTACTGCTTGTCATTTATCAGCTTGGGGACACGATGCGCGTCGCCTACTACGAGATGGTGTCCCTGATGGTGATCGCCGGATTTCTGCCTTATCTCTACATCTTTGCGAGCGCATGGAAGGCGGGCAAACGGCTGAGTGTGGTATCCGGAGGCGGGATAACTGCGCTGGCGCTGTTTTGTTCAGTGGTGCCCCCAACTGATATCACCAACATCTGGCTGTTCGAGGGTAAACTCGCGGCGGGAACGCTGGCCGTGGTGGCATCGGCGTGGCTCGTCTATCGCCGAAGAAAACAATCGTGACTCTCTTCATCGGATCTATCGCCGTGAGACTAGACGACAATTAGCAATCCATCGGGATAATTAGCAACCCATCGGAGGGACGAATGGAAATCAAAACACTCTACAAAGTGATTTCAGGTGAGTCAGCCGAGATTGAACACGCACTGAATACATTGTCGCGTGACGGCTGGCGGCCGATAACGATGTCATGTCGATTAAGTATGCTTATTGTTATTCTCGAAAACAAGATTATGGAGGAGGCTAAGCTCAACCTCTCCAGCGCGCTTACCGAGGACACACCAAGAGAGAGCACAATGGAGGAAGTTCAATAGCAAACGTCTTCGCGGCGAGAGATGGCGGTTCCTTCGTTTTAATCTCCCGTGACGGTAAAACCACGAGAGACTACCTCTCAGGAACGCCTGAAAAATGGAACGCGGGTGATACTATTGCGGACGGGGCTATTCATGAGATTTGCGTTTCTTATTGTCGCGCTTCTTTTGTTTTTCATGTGGATTGGGGCATTCGTCGTCTTCCACGTAGCCGCCGCGCTCATCCACCTTCTTCTAGTCCTTGCGGTCATTTTATTCATTGTCCATCTTTTCAGGGGCCGCCGGGCAACCTGAACATTGCGGGTATCGAACTAACAGCCATCAATAGATAATTTAGTCAAGAAAAGGTCTAATCGCCGTGTGGAACATCTTTCGTTGGAAACCTCCACAATTGCAGAAAGTAACGACCGGTCGGTTCGAAATCGAGCAGAACGGGCAAGTTGCCTATCTGGAATATAGTTTGGCGGGAAACATCCTGGAGTTGATCCACACTGAAGTTCCTGAAAAGTTGCGGCATTTGGGTCTCGCACCGGCGCTAGCAGAGAATGCTCTCCAGTGGGCACGAGAGCACAGCCTCAAGGTCGACATTATCTGTCCGACGGTAAGGCGATATGTAGAGCAGCACCCGGAGTATTCGGACCTTCAGATGCATTGAGGCGAACGATTTCTCAAACCTTTTCGGCTGCTATTGCTGCCACCCCCCGCCGAGCGCCTTGTAAAGTTGCACAAGGCTCTGGAACTCGTTGCCGCGGTCCTGCGCCAGGGTCAGTTGGGCGCTGAACAGAGAGCGCTGGTTGTCGAGGACCTCGAGGTAGGTGGCGATACCGCCGCGATAGCGCGTGAGTGATGTGCTAACAGAATCGCTGAGATCCTGGACGGTGGTTTCTTGCGCCACGCGGACTTGGTAATATTTCTCATACGCGATCAGAGCGTCGGAGACGTCCCTGAAGGCCCCCTGGATGGTTTGTTTGTAAGCGATCAGGGACTGTAGCTGTTGCGATTTGGCGACGCGAAGGTCCCCGCGGAGTCTACCGCCCTCGAAAATGGGTTGCGTCAATTGCGCTGCGGCGCTCCAGGTTCCGATATTAGAGTTTATGAAGGACGAGAATACAGAGCTCCGTCCTACCGCACCGCCCCCGGTGCCAGTGAGAGAAATCTGCGGAAAGAAAGCAGCTTTGGCGACTCCGATCTGCGCATTGGCGGAGATCAGGTTTTGCTCCGCCTGGGAAATGTCGGGACGCCGCGCGAGCAACGAAGAAGGTAGACCCGCTGGTACCTCCGGGGGTAATTGTTGCTTGACGAGCGGGAGTCCACGTGTCACGCCGTGGGGGTAATCGCCCAGAAGAATACTGAGCGCATCCTCTTCAATTCCGATCTGTCGCAGCAGTTCGGGAACCTGTGCGTTCGCGGTGTCGAGTACTTGTTTGGCTTGCAGGACGTCGAGCCTCGTGGCGACACCGTGCTCGAGGCGGTACTCCGTTAGCTTGACGGCATCTTGCTGGGTCTTGATCGTGTCGCGAGTGATCTGGAGTTGCAGGTCAAGCGAAAGAAGCGCGAAATAATCACTAGCCACGTCACTCACCAGCGTGAGTATCTCGGTCCGTCGAGCATATTCTGTGGCTAGAAGCTGAGCACGCGCAGATTCGGTAGCTCGTCGCAATTGGCCAAAAAGGTCCAACTGAAAGGTCGCGTCGGCGGCATACGTTCCAAATCTGGTTGTGAACGGGAAACCCTGGTAGGTCCGTTCATCCACTGCAGTTCCGTTTAGGTTCAGTTGCGGGTATTGGTTCGAGCGGGTGACCATGAGCTGAGCGCGTGCCTGGGTGATTTTCTCCGTGGCCGTTAGCAGGTCATAGTTTTGCTTGAGAGCGCGCCGGATCAGATCTTGTAGAACAGAGTCTTGGAAGATCTGCCACCAAGGAAGATCGGCAAAAGAAGCTGCTTGGGCTTGGGCCTGTTCCTGCGGATTATCGTTCGGACCGTGATAGGCGGGTGGGATTGCGACTGCGGGTTTGCGGTAACGAGGCCCGACCGTGCAGCCC
>JAOAPW010000362.1 GCA_025463105.1 Candidatus Acidiferrum typicum
GCTCCATCGTGGCGTGCGCCAGATGCGGAAGATAATACACAGCAACCATCGTTTTTCCGCCACCCGCAAAAACGTTATCGACATTGCCTTCTTCGCGGACGACCTTGCCGGGCTTGCGCGCGGTTTCCTGCAATTCTTTTTTGAATTCGGCCGAATCGTAGCTGGCGTTTGGTCCATCGTCCCACGATATATTTAATTTTTTGCGGCCCTGAAACGCCGACCAGGTGTTATTGGCGATCACCGCCACTCCGCCGAGAGGCTGAAATCCCCACGGAGGAGTAAACGTGTCGATCGTGACGGTCTGGCTCACGCCTTTTACTTTCAGCGCGTCCGCATCGTCATAGGTCTTTATTTTGCCGCCCAGTACTGGCGGATGCTCGATGGACGCGTACACCATGCCGTCCCTGTGAACGTCCATGCCAAATTGCGATTTCCCGGTGCAAAGCTCCGTGAGGTCGTAGCTGGACGTGCCTTTTCCGATGTAGCGCCAGGCGCTCCTCGGTTTGAACTGCAGATCTTCTTTCTTCGGAACGGGTAATTTGGCGGCCGCGGCAGCAAGCTCTCCGTACCCCAATTTGCGGCCGGACGCTCGATGCACGATCGTGTGGAAGTCAGCCACGCATTCCGTCTGCGGAACTCCCCACTTTTGAGCGGCCGCTCGCGTCAGCATGGTCCGCGCGGAAGCCCCAGCTTGCAGAAACAGATCGAAGAAGCTGCGGATCGAATGCGAACCGTCCGTATTTTGGTCCCCGTACCGCTCATCGCCGATGGCCTGCTCGAGTTTCACGCGCTTCCAATCGGCGTCGAGTTCGTCAGCGAGCACAAGAGGAAGCGACGTGCGGATTCCCGTTCCCATTTCCGAGCGATGCGCGATGATGAAAACCGTTCCGTCCGTATTGATTCCCAGATACACGCTGGGATTCAGCACAGCGTGATCTACTTTCGTATCTTTCGGGAGGCCTTCCGCCCACAGCGTTTCCGGCAGGAAACGAACGCTGAGCACCAGCGCCCCCGCCGATACCATTCCCTTCATAAATCCGCGACGGCTTACGTTCTCAATTGCGCTCATGCGTGGCTCCCGTCTGCCGCTGCTTTGATGGCCGATCGAATGCGATTGAAACATCCGCACCGGCAGATATTTCCTGACATGGCCTCGTCAATATCAGCGTCGGTAACTTTCGGTTTGCTGCTCAGCAGGGAAGCGGCCTGCATGATCTGCCCCGACTGGCAGTAGCCGCACTGCGGCACGTTCAATTCGATCCACGCTTTCTGCACGGGATGCAGCCCGTGTGGAGATAATCCTTCGATGGTCGTGATTTCTTTTCCAGCGGCGGCGCTCATCGGAGTAACGCACGCACGGATTGCGCGTCCCTTGTCGTGTACCGTGCACGCCCCGCAAAGCGCCATGCCGCATCCGAATTTCGTGCCCGTCAGACGCAATTCATCGCGCAAATACCAGAGCAGGGGCATATCCGGATCGCCATCGAACGAGTGATTGATTCCATTTATTTTTAGCTGGATCATGATTTCCCCCGCAATCCTTGAGAAACTTCCAGGAACCATGCCTCAAATTAACTGTCCTATTTTGCACTATGAACGCAAATGAAACTAGGCCTCATCTCGTAAACCGTCAACCGTCACGGCTTGTAAATTCGGAGTTGCACGGTTGCGGCCTTAATTACGGCGTTCTGAAGGGGCGCAGGTTGTAGACAAAAGTTTGGTCACCAAGTGTCATTCAAAATCCTCTGGCAAGACTATGTCCGTTTGATTCGGAGGGTCAACACCAGCGCCGCGGAAAGAAACAGCGCTGCGACCATAAAAACCAGGCTGAAGCTGAAGGAGCCTGTGAGGCTACGCAGGTAGCCAACAAAAAAGGGGCCGACAAATCCTCCCAGGCCCCCGACGGAGTTGATCAGGCCGATGGACGCGGCCGCCGCCGATTCACTCAGCATGGCCGTGGGAAGTTGCCAGAAACTTGGCATGAAAGCTGTGGTGCACGCGCCTGAAAAGATCAGCAAGATGAGGCCGAGCCAAAGATTGGACTGGAAGCCCACCGCAAGTGCCATGAACGCGCCACAGAAAAATAAAATCAATCCCGTATGCCAGCGGCGTTCGCCTCTGCGGTCTGAGTGCCAACCGTTCCAGAGCATCACGACGACGCCCAACAGGTAGGGCAGTGCCGCGATCAGCGTCACCGTGAAGTTTGGAAGTCCCGTCGCACGTTTGAGGATTGTCGGGAACCAGAAATTAAATCCATAGAGTCCGACGAGCGCGAAAAAATAAACTGACGCCAGCAGAATCACTTTGCGGCTGCTGAGCGCTTGGCCGATGGTCCATGCGCCTGCGGCGGCTTTTGCTTTCTTCTCGCGCTCAAGTTCGCCCATGATCCATTCCTGTTCGTCCGCGGGCAACCAACGGGCCTGGCGCGGCCAATCGGTGAGGCACACCAGCGTGAGAATGCCCAGCAATACCGCCGGAATTCCTTCCACGATAAATAACCATCTCCATCCGGGAATGCCGAGCCAATGCACTCCCAGCAGCCAGCCTGCCAGCGGCGAACCCAAAACATTTGCGACAGGAATGGCCGTCATAAATAATGCGCCGGCCCGGGCGCGATCTTCATGACGAAACCAGTGCGTCAGGTAAACAATAATGCCGGGGAAAAAACCTGCTTCCGCAAGACCCAAAAGAAAACGCGCGCCGTAAAATTGTCTTGGCGTATGAATCATGGAAACGAGTATGGTGACGAGTCCCCAGGTAATCAGGATGCGCGCAATCCATTTCCGGGCGCTCCAGCGCTCCACGATCAGCGCTCCCGGAATCTCAAACAGGAAATAGCCCGCAAAAAAAATCCCCGCGCCCAGTCCGAATACGCGATCGGTGAAGCCCAGGTTGTGCGACATCTCCAGTCCTGCAAAACCCACATTGACGCGATCGAGATATGCGATGAAATAGAGAATGAAGAGAAAAGGCAGCAATCGCCACGCGATGCGGCGCCGGGCTCGCTGTCCCACCTCTGAAATATCGGCCTCTGAAATATTGGTGTGAACGTTCATTGCGCCCGTCGCTTTTATCACACTCGGAGACGCGCTTACAGCGGCAGAAAATTTTGCGGTTCCAGCGTGGGTGCGGACTCTATTTGGAGCCCGCCAAAATGACGGGTGCGGGCTCCGTGCGCCGTCGCCATAGCGCTGGCTTTGGCGCGTCGGCGACTTGGAGCCCGCCGAAATAACGGGTGCGGGCTCCAAGCGGGAGAAACCAAACGTCAGCTGCGATACAATACTTAAGCGTGCTCTGTCCCAAAGTTCCAGCGAGCACGTGGTAGCGCAGGCTTCAGCCTGTGTGCTTTTCCGCACGTGCGAAGATCAAAACCACACAGGCTGAAGCCTGTGCTACGTGCGCGGCTTTCTAAAATATGGCGGATTTAATTCCAACAGCGGAAGAAGTTCAACCCACAAGCAGCCCGGCGCCCAGTTCCCCCGGGCCAAGCCAGCTCCCCGCGGCATTCCGATCGCTGAAGCACCGCAATTTCCGCCTGTTTTTCAGCGGCCAATTAATCTCCCTGATCGGCACGTGGATGCAGACCATCGCCGAAGCGTGGCTCATTTACCGGCTTACGGGCTCTTCAGTCCTCCTCGGACTGCTCGGCTTCGTGAGCCAAATTCCAATTTTTCTTTTGTCGCCGATAGCCGGCTTGGCGGCTGACCGCTGGCCGCGGCAGCGCGTCGTGATCGCCACGCAACTCTCGTCGATGACGCTGGGGTTCACTCTGGCGGCGCTCACGCTCAGCGGACGAATCCGCGTCTGGGAAATTATTTCGCTCGCAACGCTGCTGGGCGTAGTGAACGCGTTCGATGTGCCCGCCAGGCAATCGTTCCTGATCGAAATGGTAGGTCGCGAGGATTTGCTGAACGCGATTGCGCTCAACTCCACAATGTTCAATGGTGCGCGCCTGGCCGGACCCGCTGTCGCCGGCCTGTTGGTCGCGAAGATTGGCGAGGGCTGGTGTTTTTTCCTGAATGGAGTGAGTTACATCGCCGTGATCGCCGGCTTGCTGATGATGCGCATCGAAAAATCGCTGGTGGTCCACGACGGCACCTCACCGATTGAAAAGCTGCGCGAGGGTTTGCGCTTCGTGCGCCACACCTTACCCATTCGCACGCTGCTGCTTCTGCTGGGCGTGGTGAGTTTCACGGCGCTTCCTTTCAGCGTGTTGATGCCGATATTTGCCGACCGAATTCTGCACCGAGGCGCTTCCGGGTACGGATGGTTAATGGGCGCAGTCGGATTCGGCGCGATGTGCGGCGCGTTTACGCTGGCCATGCGGCAGCAATTGCGCGGGTTCGGAAATATTGTGGCCTATTCGGCAATTGGATTGGGCGTGTCCCTGATGTTGTTCGGCGCGTCGCGCTGGTACTGGTTTTCACTCGTAGCGCTGGCGCTCGCTGGTTACGCGATGATGATGCAGTTTACTTCCGCAAACACGCTGATCCAGGCGATGGTGCCGGACCAACTGCGCGGACGCGTGATGTCACTGTACTCGATGATGTTTCTGGGAATGTCGCCGCTCGGTTCGCTTGTCGCCGGGAAGATGGCGCAACATATCGGTGCACCGAGCACTGTCGCGCTGGGCGGCCTCATCAGTCTCGGCGGCGGCGTCGTTTTTGCGGTGAAGTGGCCGTCGATGCGAGCCCCCGCGCGCGAATTAGTTGCCGCGCAAGGAATGATGCAGCCCCAACCGCCTCCTGAAATAAATTCTCAGTAGCACAGACTTCAAGTCTGTGTGCTTTTGATGATGTCCACTCCCTCTGAGGCACCTTCGGTGTTCCTGTCCCGACGTTCATAATGTTCATAATGTTCACGGAAGCGAAGCGCCAGGCGCATTGAGGCCTGCTGATTCAGTGGACGGTATGCTTGTGGATCCATCAGCCGGTGGAATCTCGGCGCTTTGAGGTTCCGAAATTTTGCAAAAGTCGCACGGTTCCGTGCGTTTTTTCGAGGGAAGACAATCGGCAAGGCCATCCGCGCCGTAGAGCAATATCAGTTCATGAATGCGCTTGCGCGCGCTACGGTCAAGCCAATCCACCCATCCCGAACTCGTTCGCGTGCGATTGAGAAATCCTAGCGTGGTCAGTACTGCGCCCACGCCCCGCGGATTTAGCTGAAAGTGTTCGCCCGCTCGCTTAAGATTTAGGTTTATATTTTTAGTCAAATCTCGAATCGAGAATTTCCCTTGGTCTGCCTGAGCGTGGATCTGTTGGAAAAGGGTTTCGAGAACGGCGGCTTGGTCCGGCGACAATGGCTGGCGGTGGAAGGCGTGTTGCAGCTTCATGCACTCCAGCAAACGCGCGCAACTTTCCGGGTCTTCCCCGATCGGAAGTGCCAAAGCCTCATATAAGTCGCGATTCCGCGAGCGTAAGCTTTCATCGCCGGGGATTTGCGGCAGCTGGAGCGTATTATATTTCACAAATCTGTAGGCCAGGAGTTGGCCCTGGAGACTGTCAGCGGCGGCGATGAGCTCCGGATGGGTCGTTCGCAGCAGATCCGTACGGGAGCTTTCCTGCATCGGAACGATGAGGCACCGGCTATTGAGCGCATCATCGTCGGGCAGTTCGGTCCACGTGACCACTTTCGCACAGAAAGTGCGGTAGGATTGGGACTCGCGAAAGGCGATAGAGTCTGGCACGTTCCCAGATCGCAGCAGGTGAAATAGCGTTCGCCGCTGGCCCGCAGTTGCGGTCTCGTCAATACAGAGAGTTGGCATCAACCGATCACATGCACGGTACATGGCTGCGGAAGTGATATCCGATGTGAGCACGCCTCTCCGGCAAAGCAGGCGCAAAGCCTTGAGCGCTGTTGTTTTCCCCGACTGCGGCAACCCGACGAAAGCGATATATGGGGCCAGAGGGAGCCGGTCGATCACCCAGGTGCTCAGCACAAAGCAAGCCAGAACGAATCGGAGCTGGACTTCGAGGTCCAGGCAACGGGAAAGAAATGCATCGATCTGTTGCAAAAGGTCGCCCACCGATTTGTACCCGCCAAAACATCGCGGCAAACGCATGTTCCGCATGAGTTCGTCCTCTTCAGGTGGATATAGCATTCGGTCGGGCCATTCCAACGTGCGGCTAAAACTCACTTTTCCGGGATCGCTTTCGTAAAGCAAGAAGCCGATGCGGGACTCCGTACTCCGCACCAGGTCAGCGCACCACCCCACTCCTTGGACGAAATCCGTTTCGACGATCAACTTGTTCCTATAATATCGCTTCTTGAAAGATTGCATTTCATCCTCCTAGCTACGTTCAACAAAAGAAATCCCTTCCATCTGATCATCGGGAAGTTCGAAACTTACGCTAATGTCGGCCATGAGGCACCTCAGGGTTCATTGGGATCCCGAATCGAAATAGACAACTCGATGGCATCCGAACTCAGTCTCAAACGTCCCCTTGGCTGTGGCCCTGATATTTCCCCCCTACGAATCCCAGCGAGAGAAAGTATTCGGCTTTTTAGACCTCAGCCGTTTTCGAATTCCGCCGAGACGCAGTGACACGCGCCGGCGGGTGGATCGCTGCAACAGCCGGTTTACGGTTTATGGTGCGGTCTCTGGCCCACGCTTGGCATCCCGTTGCGCGCGCCGCTTCTCGAGGGACTCCCGGCGGCCAGCCTCAATTTTTTCATCACGTTCTGCCTGCGATAATTCGAACCAGGACGGAGAGCTATGTGGGCCGTGAGAGTTGGCAGTGGCGTCGGCGCTGCGTTCGCCCGCCGGCGGGTCCGGTTTAGTATCTTCGGCCTGATCACACAACCACGCGCGTGCCAGGGTCTTGAAGCGCTCCTGCATTGCAATGATGTCCTGCTCGTGCGCGCTGGCAATGTCCAGACCGAGAATTTGCTCCATGATGCCAATAATGGTCACCGCCAATTTCAACCTCTTGGTTTGATCGCAGCTCGCCGATCCGCGGCGCAACCTCATGTTGCAGGCGGCGCAGAGTGGCGCGTTGAGATCGCCATTCAGATGCTTTACGATGTATTTCTTCTTCTTGCAGGTGATGCAGATCTTTTCCGGGCGTTCGCTTTTCATTTGTGGTCTCCATTTCCTGAAACATAGTTAACATATGCTCGTTAACCGTTAACTTGACCCCGCAACTGAGCTCGTCCTACCAGAGGTGGCGGAGGCATTGGCGGTCATACCGTCTATTACTAAGAAATTTGGATTTTCAAGCGTCAAAAATTGAAAAATATTGCCCCGAAAACAAAGGACTTATATTGGCACGCAAATGCGGTATCAAACTCCTCAAGAACAACTGAGACTTCGACGACGGAAATCAGTCGCCGCTCGGGCTCTGCAGGACGAAAACTCGGGCCGAACTCAGGCCGCGGCGGCGGGGGCGCTCTGGCTGGTAGTAATTTCAAGGTTCGAGTCTGGAAAAGACTTGAGAACTGCGAATATGCTCTCAAGCCCTCGATAGTGGGAAACCTGCCGTGGAGACGCCTTCAAGGTGGCGGGACAGGGCCGGGTCCAGCGGATCGGACCACTCTGGCCTATGACAACCGCCTGATGGAAGATACCTGGGTGCTCATTCCGATGCTTTTCGGGTGAGGCTATGTCGAAGGGTGGACGGCCGCCCGCCACTGGGAGCTTACTATTTCTGACGCCGCCCGTACGCTGATCGACTTGATCGCCATGCCCGAGACCGGTGGCGGAATGGATCATGTCGCTGAATGCTTGGCCACATATCTCCACGGCCAGAACCCAGACTTTGAACTTTTGATCCGATACGCGAACCAATATGGCAATGGTGCGATCTTCAAACGTTTGGGATTTCTGGCGGAGACGCGGATTCATCATCCGGCCCTCGCCGATGCTTGCCGATTCCATCGGACCCTAGGGTATACTCGGCTCGATCCCAGTCTTCCCTCCCGAACCTCATCACGTCTTGGAACCTCTGGGTTCCGACCGGGTGGAAAGCGAGTCCCTGAGGATCGATAGGCGCGAAATCCTCAAATTTGTTTTGTGCCTGGCTTTCGCCCGTAGCCGAGAGAAACGATGTCCGCGGCTGGTCACCCGCCGGAGTTAACGCGAATCCGCAACTCTTTTAATATTTGAGCCTACCGTTCTCCTGAGGAGTTCGATCTTACTGTTCACGCCGACAGCTATCGACGAACCCGTCCCTGAGACATGTGCTTGGAGTCGTCGAACGGGTCACGAACAAAGACTGGGTTGTCGATTGGGAGTTACCAACCGCGCCGCTCGGAAGGCATTCGGCATAAATCTATGATCGGCCGGGCACCACGAGGGGATGCGGCACTACTCGGAGAAATCGTTTTTCTTCTGGCGAGAGAACAAGCGCTGTAACTTTGCGCCTATGTCTGATGAGTCCTGATGGATGAATAAGGCTTATCTTGTCCCCAAAAGGATTCTTCGTACATGCTTAAGATTTTGGGTTTTCTTCCTTCACTTTCTTTGTTCCCTTCTTCTGAAGACCTTTTTGTTTCCATAGGTTAGCGAATGTCACTTCTAAGAAGTTGGTCACAGATCGTTTCTCTTTACTTGCCTCCTCAATTAGCCTGCGCTTGAATTCAGGTGATACTCGTAAATTCAGTGTCTCAGTTTTCCGCATGTGCTCCCTACAGGATGCTCGCTGGATGCTATCCGAGGTCATTGCGACGGTCAAGAACGAGTAAATTGTGAAATCGCAGATTGACATGTAACGCTATATGCGTTACAATAGCGTTACATGGAGAGAGCAATGACAAGGCAAACAAATGACAACATGCGACGAAACATTTCACTTGCGAGAAAGTGGCTCGGCAAATTAGGGCCGCAGAGATATCAGGCACTTGCCAATCTCTCCCAGAGTTACGGGTTTTCTATCGCCCTAGGTGACTTACTTCTTCTAGATGGCAAGTGGTATGTCACCCACACGGGGCTGATTCGTCTCGCGGGGCGCCGCAGATGCCACGGAATCAGCGTTCAGCATGTGCGGGATTGTTGTGATCCGACTTTCAGCCGGTGGGTATTCCGTGCAACAGTTTATAAGTCTCGTCATTCTCGCGGCTTCGTCGGTTATGGCGACGCAGATCCATCCAACGTGTCTTCCCTTGTCCATGGCGCCGAGATGCGCGTCGCCGAAACCCGAGCCGTCAATCGCGCCCTCCGGAAGGCCTACGGCATTGGCCTATGTTCAGTCGAGGAACTCGGCTGGGCCCCGAGATCTAATGCACCCGCACCGCCCGATCAGTCCCAGATTCCCGCGAATGGAAATAATGGCCAACACAACAACGGCCAGCCTGGTCTGCGCGATCGCCTCTGTCTGTTGATTCGCCAGTACCACCTGGATGCTGGCCTCGTGAAGGCCTATGCCGCCGATTTCTGTGGCACCGCCTCCCTTCGAGACGCCACCCGTGATCAGGTCGAAACCTTTGTCAACGATCTGGTCCAGCGCGCAGCCAAAGATCGCGACGGGTTGATCTGCCAACTCAACAGTTATGCAAAGCAACAGGAGGTCAATTCATGAAGCGCCATATCCCAGGTTTGCATAGCGAAAATCTCAACTCTGACGACAACTTGGAGGGTGTTTTTTTGGTCCGCGTCGATCGGGCCTTCTATCGCTGGCATCCGCAACGACCCTTCTACGTTTTGCGGCTCGCTGTTCTCGAACCACGAGAATATCAGGGCCATTCACTTACCGGTCGTCTCCACTGCACTCTCAAGGCACTCTGGAAACTCCGCTGGTTCCTGAGGGATTTCGGCTACGACCCGGACATGATGGGCAAGGATGAAGTCGATGAAAAAGCGATGAGGGGCCTTCGAGGTATCGCGCGAATTTCTCACACTACCTTGAACGGTCGCTGCTTTCTCAATCTCGGCGGGTTTGCTCCGGCCAGTGAATGGGATGAAATTTCCATTTCCGTGGCAAAAAGCCAGGAGGTGAATCCATGACGTTTAGTTACACACAAGTATCGCAATACCTGCGCTGCCCAAGGAGCTATCGCTTTCGCTATTTAGACGGCTGGAGGGAGAAGGAGTCTCGGGCGGCATTGTGCTTCGGCCGGTGTTTTGAGAAGGCCTTGGCGGCGTTCTTCGAAGATGAAGATGCCGGCGCAGTATTGTTCAAAGAATGGGGAGCGTACCGAGATGTTCCGCTGGAATATTCCCACGGCGACGACTGGGAGCGGCTACTTCGCCAAGGAATCGGTCTGCTCGAGCAATTCGCTCGAGATAACCGCATCCGCATCCGCCAACCGCAGCACAACATGCAGAAAAAACTCATCCGCCCGCTCGCAAACGGAAACGAATTCGTGGCCTATGTCGACGGCATCGGCCACTTGGATGGAAACCCGCGTTTGCTCGAATGGAAAACCAGCAGTGCCCGCTACCCCGAGCAGCCCGAAGGGCTGACTTCGCTTGACCTTCAGTTGGTTTGCTATTCCTGGATCACTGGAATCTCCGATGTCGCCATTGTAGCTTTCGTCAGAAAACGTGTCCCCGAGATTCAATACCTCCTGGCTTCGATCACCGACGAGCAGCGACGGGAGTTTGGCCAAGTAGTGGAAGCGACGGTTAGCCAAATCGAAAGTGCCCAGTTTCCTACCCGGCCTGGAATTCGTTTTCCACAGAACGGGTGCGTAAGTTGCGCTCATCTCGGTCTGTGCCTTGGCAACCAGTCTCTGATTGATTCCAAACTGATTCGTCAGCCAGGAGCGAGCGACCTTGATTGGCTTAACGTGCTTGACGAATAACGGAAGGGTTCTGGTGCCTGCCAAGCTCAATCGCCGGCGTGCCGTGTTTGTGCTCTCGAAGATCGATGAGATCTTGGCTTGGGAAAAAGCCACGGACCGCGAACGAGATTCGAAGTTTGTCGAACTGGGCCGCTATCTCTGCGAGATTCGAGCAGGACAGTACTGGAGGATGGACAACGTACGTTCGTTCGATGAGTTCCTGGAGAGGAAGTTTCCGGAGTCCAGACGCAAGGCTTACTACCTAATGGCTATTCACGAGCACCTGACCCCAATCCGCAAGAGGGAACTGGAGCAGATCGGATGGACCAAGGCTAGGGAACTCGCCAAGGTTGCGCGTAGGGACAGACAGGGGTTCGATTGTGCACCTTGGGTGCACAAAGCCAGTACGATGCCGCGGGAGGAATTCAAGCGCGAAGTCGATCGCTACCTGACCGGTAAGGACATCGAGCCGTGGGAGATCCTCTATTTCAAGGCCTACAAGAGCCAACTGCCTATTATAGAACAGGCGTTAGAAACAGCGGCTCTGATGCTTGGGAGC
>JAOAPW010000117.1 GCA_025463105.1 Candidatus Acidiferrum typicum
CCTGCCCGGGAGACTTATCGGGAAACACCACGCCATGTTTCAGCAGCCATTCAAATGTTGGGGCGCTCCAGTCGCAGAAAGCGCGGACAATTTCTCTGTCGCTGAATCTATAGTCGTGCCAGTTCACCAGGTCCTCGAACATGCGGTCGGGCGAGTCCTCAATGCCGTATTTTTTCTGCAGACTCGTGCCGCCACCGAGAGCAATATTTCCGCCGCTTTCGATTGCGTGTCCGCCAATATCGTAGTTCTGGTCAATCACGATTACGGAAGCGCCATGTTCGGCGGCCTCGATGGACGCGGGAAGCCCTGATGCTCCGGCACCCACAACGACGACGTCGGCAACTTTGTCCCAATGCCGGGTTACGCTCGCCGCTTCGGTTTTCTCCGCGCCAATTCCTGTCAGAGCAGTCGCGCCTATTCCGGCAAACGCAGCCTTCACGAAATCTCTTCTCGGCAGATTCTTCTTCGTTTCGTTTTTCTTCATGCCGCGTTCCTGCACTTTCGGCAGTGACTACAAGTAATCTGGCTCTCCCATAAAATGCTTCGTAACGGCTTTCGCCACTCCAGAACTTAGCCCGATGTCGCGCCAACGGCGCGGAGCATGCTAGCCCGGGGCAACGCCCCGGGGGACGTGTCCGAGTAGATGTTCCGCCCTGCAAGGGCGGAGGATTCCTGCGCCCTTGCAGGGCGCACCGATCGATTCCGAACCCCAGGGCGTTGCCCTGGGCTGGAGTACGGCGGCGCTTTCAGCGCCGGAATCAAAGTTGAGCAAATGCAAATTTACGAGCCCTGATGCTTGGCCATTATGAGATGGCGGCTAGCTCCGCGTGACTAGCGAGTCGCGGCGAATCTTCGCGATCGAAGCCGCTCCGGTCTGCGCCATGGCGACTTGCAACTCCCGTCGCAGAATTTCGACCACGGTTTCTACGCCTTCCTGCCCGAACGATGAAAGCCCCCAAATGTGAGGACGCCCGATCCCCACCGCCGTGGCTCCCAGAGCCAGCGCCTTGAAAATATCCGCGCCGCCCCGAAAGCCGCTGTCAATCATGACTGGAATTTTACCGCCAGCGCCTTCCAGAACTTCCGGCAGGCACTCGATTGTGCCCCGACCGCTGGCATCTTCGTGGCCGCCATGATTGGAAACATAAACTGCGTCAATTCCGTGCTGAACGCAGAGCGCCGCGTCCTCTCGCGTTACCACGCCTTTTAGGACCAACTTCATGCGCGTCGTGTCCCGAACGCGTTTCACGTCGTCCCAAGTGAGCTTTAAGCTGTTTTCGCCATTCAGAGCGCCGACTGCGCCCACGCCAGCGATAGGATCGCTCGCCTGGACGCGAGTAACCTTGGGAAGATTGTCATGGCAACCGGAGCAGCGCTCATCGGCCCCACGATCGAGGTCGCGCACCCCGGCGCGTTGCACCGATTTCGCGCCAATCGTGTTCGCTCCGCCGTCGTCCACGGTCCACACAAGCGTGGGGCATCCCGTGGCCTCGACGCGCTTGATCAGCGGTGCATCGAGTGTGTCTCCCAAGCCCGCAAACCAGACTGGTTCGCCGCGCGCCGCGATCACGTCTCCCATTATTTTTGGATCGACCAGGATTGCAGCGGAGCCCGCCAGAATCTGCAGCGTGCGCGTAGCCTTCGCGGCCCGCGCCACTACCACCGCCCCCTGCGGGTAGTACGCATTCATCCTGCCCACAGGAGAAAAGAATATTGGCGAATCCCAGGTCGCGCCGAAGAGCTTGATGGACTGGTCAACCTTAGTGATGCCAGTGAGCCGCCGCATGCGCAGCTCATATTTATTAAAACCTTCGCGATTGGCGCGCAGCGTTTCGTTGTTGAACGAGCCGTCCGTGATGAACGTATAATGCGCGGTAGAGAGCTTTGTGCGTGCGGCGGCATCGAAATCAAAAACGTTGAGCGCCTCTTTCACGGACTTGATGACAGCATCATTTTGCGCGCCAAGATCCGCCGTGCCTTGGGGAGGCAGCGGCTCCGCCATTACCTCCTCCACCCAGCGCGAGTTAAGGCCTGCGTACGCCAAGATGGGACTCGCCGCCAAAAAACTTAGGAATGTGCGACGATCTTTTAGCCTGCCTGATGACTCCATGGTTTTTCCTTTCGCGCCAAGACGGAATTTTTGATTTCAACTTAGTATTTGCAGGAAACCGTATGCCAGCGGAAGTCTGGTGTCAAGTTCCGGTACTTTGTCTCGGTAGTCGCAGGTTCCAATAAGAGAGCTTCTCCGGATTTGGCCAATCAGGCTGCGTTCGTGTGCCTATTGGTATAAGATCCCCCTCGCTCTTCTTGGTCGCGTGCATGATGATGGCTAGACAAATTGCGACGATCATTATCGGCGTATTGGTGGTCGGATTACTTTTCGGCTACGGAGTGTGGCGAGCCGCCGAATCAGCGGACCGCGCGAGTAACGATTCGAGATACCGACGCCGCATGCTAATCCGTGCCGCGATGCTCTACATCGTTGTTGGAGTCTTCATCATTGTGGGAGTTGCGGCGCGAAAAGAGCGTGTGGAGGCACTCTACGGTTTGCCCGCTGGCGTGATTATTATTTGGTTCTTACTGCGCACAGCGATTAAGACGAAGGTTCCTCCGAAAAAATGACGGTGTTGTTAAAAACTGTCCCCTTCACAATCAAGGTTTGGTGTCATTGACTCCCACAGCGTCGGGAAGATAGCATGAATGTTTCCATATTCGTTCCAATTGAGGCTGAACGCGCGCCTATGGCGGCAGAAATCAAATCCGGGACTGTGCTTGACCGAATTGTCGAGGCGCGGCGTGCTGCGATTGCTCACCGGAAGAAAAGCGTTCCGGAGACGGTGTTGCGATTTGGCGTGAAGCAGGCTCAACCGCTTCGGGATTTTGGTGTGGCATTGGGGCGAGATTCGCTCAACGTGATTGCCGAACTCAAGAAGGCGTCGCCTTCGCGGGGACTCATTCGCGCCGATTTTGATCCGGTGGCGTTGGCGAAGAGTCTCGAAGGCGCCGGCGCGGCTGCCATTTCCGTGCTGACTGAGGAAGAATTTTTTCAGGGCGAATTGAAATATATGCGTGACGCGCGGGCGGCGATTGGTTTGCCTGTGTTGCGGAAGGATTTCATTGTCGATCCGTGGCAAGTGTGGGAGGCGCGAGCGACGAATGCGGATTCATTCCTGCTGATCGTCGCGGCGCTGGATGACGGGCTGCTCGCCGAGTTGCTGGCGCTGGGCCGCGAGCTGGGAATGGAGCCGCTCGTCGAAGTTCATACGCGTGAGGAAGTGACGCGAGCGTTGGCCGCGGGCGCGCACATCCTCGGCGTGAACAATCGCAATCTTCGCACGCTCGAAGTGCGGGTTGAGACATCGTATGAATTGATTGCAAGCATTCCTGAAGAGTGCATCGCCGTCTGCGAATCGGGTTTGCGCACGCACGAAGACCTGACTCGCCTTCGGTCGGCGGGGTTTGATGCGTTCCTGATCGGCGAGCATCTGATGGCCCAGCCTGACCCGGCTGCCGCGCTGCGAATGTTACTCAGCTCGTAATTCTCATGGCATCCAAATTAAGCATCGCTCAAAAGACAGCTAACGAGGCCCGCACTGCGATGCCCACGTCGCGGCCCGCGACTCGTGTTAAAATTTGCGGGATTACCACCTGGGACGACGCGCGCTTGTCGATCGACCTGGGAGCTTCCGCGCTGGGATTCAATTTTTATCCGTCCAGTCCGCGTGCCATCAGTCCCGCGGACGCGTGGAATATTATTCGGCGGCTTCCGCCATTTGTCGAAGCGGTGGGCGTATTTGTGAACTGGCCACCGCTGGTGGTGGATGCGCTGGCGAGAGCTTTGCGCCTGCAGACGGTGCAACTCCATGGCGGGGAATCGCCCGAGGAAGTGGCGGCTGTGGCGCAGTCGCATCGTGTTATCAAGGCTGTGAAAGTGGGACCGGGATTTCGCGTGGCGAGCCTTTCTCGGTATCGGCGCGCTGACGCGATCTTGCTTGATGGTTTTGCGCGCGGTCTGCACGGCGGCACCGGCCGAACGCTCGATTGGAATCTGGCGCGGTCTGCGCGGCGTTATGGGCGGATCATCCTGGCGGGCGGCCTGACGCCGGAAAATATCGCCGAGGCGATTCGGGTAGCGCAACCTTACGCCGTCGACGTTTGCAGCGGCGTCGAGTCGCGTCCCGGGCGAAAAGATCCGGCGCGTTTGCGCGCATTGTTTGGCGCGATTGAGTCTGCGCGCGAATAAGTGGTGTTGTAGTTCACCTCGCTTGCCCTGAGCAAACGTGAAGGGTTAGAGGCGAGGGTTTTCCGCTGTCCGCGAAGAAATTCCCCGCCTTTAAAGAGGCGGGCTACAAAAGGCAACGCGGAATCAATCGGCAAGTGTATAGAGGATGTGAAGAGCGAATTATGACCACCGCTGCACAATCATGGCCTGACGCCAAAGGACGGTTCGGTCCTTACGGTGGGCGCTACGTCCCCGAAACGCTCGTCGCTCCGCTCGAAGAACTCGAGCATGCCTACGAAGTGGCGCGCAAAGATCCGAAGTTCCAGAGCGAACTTGATTCCTTGCTGAAGAATTTTGCCGGGCGCCCCACGCCTCTGCAATTTGCTCCGCGGCTTACCGAACATCTGGGCGGCCCGCGGATTTACATCAAGCGCGAAGACCTTCTGCACACGGGCTCTCATAAAATTAACAACTGTCTTGGCCAGGGATTGCTGGCCGTGCGAATGGGGAAGCGCCGAGTGATCGCGGAAACCGGTGCGGGGCAGCACGGTGTCGCGACAGCAACGGTGGCGGCGCGGCTGGGTCTGGAATGCGTCGTCTACATGGGCACCGAGGATATGGAGCGGCAGCGGCTCAATGTTTTTCGCATGCGTCTGCTTGGCGCCGAGGTCGTCGGAGTAAATTCCGGCACGCGCACCCTGAAAGATGCCATTAATGAGGCCATGCGCGACTGGGTCACTAACGTTCGCACGACGCATTATCTGCTCGGATCGGTTCTTGGAGCGCACCCGTATCCCGGCATGGTGCGCGATTTTCATCGCGTCATTGGTCTCGAAGCGCGCGCACAAATTTTGGAACTCGAAGGACGTTTACCCGACTTGCTCGTCGCCTGCGTTGGAGGCGGCTCGAACGCTATTGGTTTGTTCCATGCATTTCTGGGCGACACCGGAGTGAAATTGCTCGGCGTCGAGGCCGGAGGGCGCGGCACCGCTCTTGGAGAACACGCTGCGCGAATGGCGACCGAGGCGGGGTACTCCGGCGCGCGCCCGGGAGTGCTGCAAGGAACATATTCCTACGTATTGCAAACGCCTGACGGGCAGATCGCGACCACGCATTCAGTTTCGGCGGGACTCGATTATCCTGCGATCGGTCCCGAACATGCCTGGCTGGCCGATAAGCACCGCGCTGAGTACACAGCGGTCAGCGATGACGCCGCCGTCGCCGCCGCGCGCACGCTGGCGAAGCTTGAGGGCATCATCCCGGCTCTTGAATCGGCTCATGCGCTCGCCGAATTGATAACTCGCGCGCCAAAGATGCCGCGCGAATCCGTGGTGATACTGAATCTTTCCGGCCGAGGCGATAAGGATATGGAAATTCTCGCCCGGTACTTGTAAAGGCGTGCGTCGATCTTAGTAGCACTTGGTTCAGCCTGTGTGTTTTTGGTCTGGGTTCTGCGCAATTGAAAGTTGAACTGCGCTTTTTAGCTTA
>JAOAPW010000123.1 GCA_025463105.1 Candidatus Acidiferrum typicum
GAATATGTCATCTCCCAGGTGGGTGCAGACCGAATTATGCTTGGCAGCGACTATTGCTTCGAAGTGGGATACGAGCGACCCGTGCAAGTGGTCGAGGAACTTCGCCTGAATTCGGAACAACGCAAGATGATTCTAGGCGGCACGGCGGCTAAAATTCTCAAGCTATGAAAATGCCTGTCGCGTCGGACACACCACAGTCCCGGCGCTCGAGTCTGCTGGCCTACCCAGGGATCGGCTAATCCTGGGAGAGGGCGACCTTAAAAGTGCAGAATCGAGTTTCCATCATTGTGGTAGCCTATTGGCGCCCCCCCTCAGCGAGTACCTATGTTTAGGCGTGTCTGTTTCGCCAGAATGTTGTGTTTCGCGGGCCTAGCGTGGTCCCTGACGGGATGTGGAGGGGTTGCCACATCACCTGCGCTACCTCCCACGTCACCCACTGGTCCTGTTCTACCGTCCATCACGACACAGCCATCTAATCAAGCAGTTAGCGTCGGCCAGACGGCCACATTCTCAGTGGTTGCTGCCGGCACTGCGCCTTTGACCTTTCAGTGGCGGAAAACAAGTGTGAACGTCGTTGGCGCAACTTCATCCAGCTACACGACGACGCCGGCGTTGGCATCCGACAGCGGTGCGACGTTCGACGTAATTGTCACAAATCCCGCTGGAAACGTGACGAGCAGTGCGGCCACGCTGATCGTTAATCCGTCGATCGTTAATCCGCCGCCGGCAGTCGATGTCACGACGTACCACAATGACCTCAGCCGTACGGGACAAAACCTGAATGAAGTCATCCTGACGCACGCGAATGTCAAGTCGGCTACGTTTGGCAAAATTGGATTTTTCGCGGTGGACGGACTCGTGGATGCTCAGCCGCTCTATCTTTCGAACGTGACGATTCCGGGAAAAGGAACACACGACGTCCTGTATGTCGTCACCGAGAACGATAGCGCGTATGCCTTCGACGCCACAACGGGTGAAGTACTCTGGCAGGTTTCAGCATTGCTTGCCGGGGAAACGGTCAGTGACAACCGCAGCTGCGATCAGGTGGTCCCAAATATCGGGATCACATCAACTCCTGTGATTGACCGAACGCACGGCGCGATTTACCTGGTGGCCATGTCGAAGGATGCCTCCGGCAAATATCATCAGCGACTCCATGCTTTGGATCTGACGTCCGGTGCAGAGCTATTCGGCGGCCCGACGACCATTCAAGCTACTTATCCAGGGACAGGCCCGAACAGCACCGGCTCAAACGTAGTGTTCGATCCGGGCCAATATAAGGAGCGCGCCGCACTTCTGCTGTTGAACGGAGTGATCTATACGGCGTGGGCCTCGCATTGCGATATCAATCCGTTCAACGGATGGATCATGGGCTTCAATGCTTCTACGTTAGCCATGACGACTGTCTTAAACCTCACACCAAACGGCACCGACGGCGCTATCTGGATGAGCGGAGCGGGGCCGGCTGTGGATTCGACCGGAAATATTTATCTCCTCGATGCCAATGGCACCTTTGACACTTCCCTTGATTCGAGAGGATTTCCCAGCCATGGCGATTTCGGCAATGCCTTCCTGAAACTTTCCGCTACTGGAGGCCTCGCGGTGGCCGATTATTTTGAAGTGGCCAATCAGGATTTTGAAAACACCCACGATCAGGACCTCGGATCCGGCGGCCCCCTCTTGATACTCGATCTCACGGACAACTCCGGAGCTGTTCGTCACCTCGCGGTTGGCGGCGGGAAAGATGCGAACATTTATGTGGTGAATCGCGACTCGATGGGCAAATTTAACCCTGCCGGCGGCAACGCCTACCAGGAAATCGATGGAATTGGGCAGGTCTTTTCGGCGCCGGCCTATTTCAATAACACGGTCTACGTCGGGCCGGTGGGGACCTCGATCAAGGCGTTTGGAATCGCCAACGCATTGTTGCCTCCAACACCTTCCAGCCAGACAGCAAGCAGCTTTTCCTATCCGGGCGCCACGCCCGCAATTTCTGCAAACGGAAGCACGAACGCGATTTTGTGGGCTGTCGAAAATAGCGGCGGCGCGGGCGTGCTCCACGCCTATGACCCGGCCAATCTGGCGACAGAGTTGTACAATAGCAATCAGGCAGGGACTCGTGACAATTTCTCAGACAACAAGTTCATCACGCCTACGATTGCAAACGGCAAGGTGTATGTGGGAACTCCTACCGGTGTGATTGTCTTCGGAATTTTGCCGTAGAGTTTGCGGATCACAGATAGATGCTCCCCATCCAGATGCTGCGTCAAGTTGATGCTGCCACGGAGGCACAGTCCTTGAAGCGTTGTGTGGCCCTTGGCACGCGGGCACGGTAAAATGTAACAATGCCGATCCGGCTTATTGCGTTAGATATCGACGGCACTCTTCTCGATGGGCAGTCCCAGCTTCCGGACATCAACCGGAGAGCGATTCTGGATGCCGCAGCCCGCGGTATCGAAATCGCCCTGGTTACCGGACGCCGCTACGATTTTGCGATGCCGATTGCACGGCAGATTCCCTGCCCTCTGACAATGATTGTAAACAATGGCGCCATGGTCAAATCAAGCGACGGGACGACGCGTCTGGTCCACCGCTTGCCTCTCGATGTCGCCCGGCGCGTGATTGAGGCGACGCCGCAATTTCGAGAGATGGCCTCGATTTGCTTTGACCGGCCACGCGAAAATCAGCTCATTTTCGAACGAATTGATTGGGACGACCCGCTTCGGAGCGGGTACTTCAAACGCAATAGGGAGTTCATCGCCGAGGTTTCTCCAATACTGGACTGCCTCACGGAGGACCCCATCCAGGTGATGTTTACCGGGGCGGTCAGCCCCGCGCGCGAGCTCGAAGCCACCCTCATACGGCTGCCGTTTGCCCAGGAATACTCTCTGGCTCTCACGCTGTATGAGGACCGCGACTTTGGCCTGGTGGACGTCATTTCTCCGGGGTGTTCGAAAGGGGCGACGCTGGCGGAATGGGTGCGGCGCCGCGGCTGGTCGCGGGAGGACGTCATGGCCATAGGAGACAACCTTAACGACCGCGAAATGCTCGAATATGCTGGAGTCCCCATCGTGATGGCAAACAGTGTGCCGGAATTGAAAGCGCTCGGCTGGCGCGAGACTCTTACCAACGATGAAGGCGGCGTGGCGGCCGCGATTGAAGCCTATGCGCGCTGAGAAACACAGCGTGATGCGATTTCCGTGGGCTGCGGCGAAGCGTGCCGCGGTCGTGGCGGCGATTGTTTGCGCGACTTTGGCGCCGGGTGCCCGCGCGGACTATGCCGTGCTGCAATCCGGACAGCGCCTGCACATTACCGGTTATGAAACCATTGGAGAAACGATTCGCCTGACCATGGCGGGAGGGACGCTCGAAATTCCCGCGGCTTCCCTGCTGAGAATCGACCCCGAAGACACATTTCTTCCGGTCAAAGTGAAGTTGCTGGACGTCCCCTTTTCGGATTTCATAGCGGCGTCGTCCCTGACGCATGGCGTCGCAGCAGAGCTCGTGGCCAGCGTGATCTCAGTGGAGTCCAACTTCAATCCCAATGCCGTCTCCGTAAAATCCGCCCGCGGACTGATGCAGCTCATGCCGAGAACGGCCGCCCACTTTGGCGTCAAAAATGTTTTTGACCCCAAACAAAATATCGACGCGGGTACGCATTATTTGAAGGAGCTTCTACTCCGCTACAACGGCGACCTGAGTTTGACGCTTGCGGCATACAATGCCGGCCCGGACCGCGTGGAGCGATTTCGAAGCGTCCCACCCTACCGCGAGACACGCGATTACGTCCGCCGCGTCACGGACAAATTTAACAAGACCTTCAAGTCATCCGACCATGCCCTTTCCTTGCAGTAAAACTGAAAATCCACACCCGCGCGTTCCATCAGCAAATTTTTAAATAATTGAAAATTACTGGACAGGCGGATTCTGAGGGAGCGGAGTTCCGCCGCCAGACTGATCGGTTGGAGGCGGCGTCAGGGGGCCTCCGGGGATGGATTGTCCAGGAGTGCCGGGAGCTGCGGTTGGTGCGCCGGGTGCGCCGGGAGCAATCGGGGTCGTACCCTGGCCGGGGATCGCGACCTGAGTCTGCGGATTCCAGATGAATTCCCACGTCTCATAAGTGTCGCCACCCTGATAAACACGTAGCGACGATTCCTTCATTTTGCTGGCAACACCAATAATATTTCCGCCGATGACCGCCCCTTGCAGCGATTGCGGCTGGGCTCCCATCGCATTGAATCCCTGAGAAGCGGCTTGCTGTCCTTGCTGTCCTGTTTGACCAAACGTGTTGATATCGCTGCTGGCGCTTCCGCCCGGGCCGGTTGAGGGCGCAGCACCGGGCAGTGTGAGAGCCCCGGGCAACGTCGAAGCACCGGTCAGCGCCGAAGCTCCGGGCAGTGTCGGAGTCGAAATCAAACTTTGCAGCAAGCTGGTGTGGCGGAGACTCCCGATTAATTGGCCTGACGGGCCGACGTAAATGAAGCGCCAGCTTCCGTCCTGCTTATTCATGGGATCTGGGTAAGCCTGGCGAAGAAAGCGGACACCGTTGGTTTGCTTGACGAGATCGTCAATCTTGGTTGGATACTTCCCAAATTTCCGGAAATACATGCCAATCGCGCGCTGGTATTGCTCCCCGCGCCAAGCGAGTTCCGATTCGCGTTCGCGCCGGCCTTGCGTATCAATTCGCAGGAGAGCTGTGGACGTTAGAAGCAGCATGG
>JAOAPW010000174.1 GCA_025463105.1 Candidatus Acidiferrum typicum
GTTGAAGCCACCATGGCGTTGACGGTCAGAATTCCCAGCGCAGGCGGAGTATCGATGATGATGTAATCGTAGTCTTTCTGGATCGGCGCCAGCGCGTCCTTCAACTTGAACGGCGCATCGAACTGCCCCGCCAGCTGCTGCTCCATCTTGGCCAGCGCCAGTTTTGCAGGCGCGACCGAAAGCATCGGATTCTTCGACACCTTGATGATACTGGCCAATTCCGCGCGGTGATCTCCCAACACATCAAACATCGACGTCTGTATTTCGCCGGATTCAAAAAAAGCAATGCTGGAATTGGATTGGGGATCGAGATCGATTAAGAGCGTTTTCTTTTGCCGCATTGAGATAGCGGCAGCGAGATTGATGGCAGTGGTGGTTTTCCCCACGCCGCCCTTCTGATTTGCAATTGTCAGGATGGCGGTCATAAACGGCCCAGGCATTTTTGCATGGGCACAAGCCCTCCCGGGTAGCAACCGATACACAATTCGTGCAACTTCGGACTCTACTCTGAGCCCGCCAGAATTAACGTATGCCAATCTACTCGTCAACAGTCGCAAGTGCAAGCAAAAAAGCTATTCCTCGAAGAAAAGTCAGTACGGGCGAGATGGCGGATTGGGTTAGACGTCCCGACAACTACATCTTGTAGCGCCCAAGGTCCTCGTCGGAGAGGCCCTCGAGCCATTTGCGGAGTTCTTCGCTGGTGGATTTTTCGGAGATGGCGCTTGAAATCTTGGAGCTTTTGAGCACTTCGTCCTCGACAAAAATCGGGCAATCGACACGCAGCGCCAGTGCTAACGCGTCGCTGGGCCGCGAATCGATGGACATGATCTCGCCGTTGCGCTCCACCCAGATTAGCGCGTAAAAAGTGTCGTCCTTCAAATCGTTCACGACAACTTTTTGCACGCGAACATCCAGCCCCAGAAAAACATTTCGCAACAGGTCGTGCGTCATGGGACGCGGTGTCTGCACTTTTTCGATTTCAAGCGCAATGGCATTTGCTTCGTAAATTCCCACCCAGATCGGAAGCACTGCGGTTCCCTGTGCATCCTTTAAAACCACGATCGGCATGTTTGTGACAGGGTCCATCATGAGTCCGCGGATCTTCATCTCGACTTCCATGGGCGCCTCCCGGAAACTCATACGGGTGCGGGCTATACTTTTAGCCCGCCGGAATACTGTTCAACTTGCTCACCGATCAGGCTGTTGGGGCTCGCGCGTGTTACGCGCACTTCAATATATTGTCCCAAAAGGTCCGAGTGCGGCGAAGAGAAATTTAGAATACGGTTGCTGGAAGTGCGACCCGCCCATTGGCCGGGGCGCCGGGATGCCCCGTCCACCAGGACTTCAAACGTTTGGCCCACCAGCTCGTTGTTGCGTACAACTTGAATTTCACGCTGCCTGTCCTGCACGACGGCCAGCCGTCGTCCTTTTTCCTGCTCAGGAATTGAATCGGCCATCTGCAATGACGAAGTGTTCGGCCGCGGCGAGTACTGAAACGCAAACACGCCATCATATTGCGCGGCGTCCAGTAGAGAGAGTGTGTCCGCCAGGTCTTCTTCTGTCTCTCCAGGAAACCCCACAATGATGTCGGACGTCACGCTGATCGGGCGGCGCGCCGAACGGATCAGTGCAATCTTTTCCAGATATTCCTCTCGCGAGTATGTCCGCTGCATCGAACGCAAAACGCGCGTCGATCCCGATTGCACCGGCAGGTGCACGTGATCGCACAGCGCGGGCACCGAATCGATTGCCTCGACGATGTCCCTGCTGAAATCGCGAGGGTGAGACGTGGTGAACCGCACTCGACGAATCCCCGGCACCGCGGCCACCGCAACCAGAAGCTCCGCAAAAGTCATTCCCCGGGGCGCCGGGTCGCGATAGGAATTTACTGTCTGCCCCAGGAGTTGAATTTCGGAGTATCCCGCGTCGGCCAGTTTGCGTACCTCATGCAAAACGGAGGCGCTTGAACGGCTGCGCTCCGGCCCTCTCGTATAAGGCACCACGCAGTAGGCACAAGATTTGTCGCAGCCTTCGATAATGGTCAGGTAAGCGCGGAAAGGATTATCGCGCCGGGTAATTTCGGTCTCAAATGTTTCGTCGGTATCCGTGTGGAGTCCGGTCACCCGTCGATTGCCTGCCTCCAGTTGCGCCAGGAGGGCCGGCAATTTGCTGTAGCTGGCCGAACCGCACACCAGGCTTACCCACGGAGCGCGCTCAAAGATTTCCTCGCCTTCCTGTTGCGCCACGCATCCCAGCACGCCGATGATTTTTCCATGTCCGGGATGTTTCCTGTATTCTCCCAGGCGCGAAAAAACTTTCTGCGCCGCTTTCTCACGAATGCTGCAGGTGTTATAAAAAACCACTTTCGCCGAGTCCAAATCATCAACCTGCCGGTAGCCGCGCCCGAGTAACACCCCCGCCACCTTCTCGGAATCATGGGCATTCATCTGGCAGCCAAACGTCTCGATGAAAAATGTGGCTCCGTGCGGGTGCAATTCCGTGAGGCCCGTCTCTGGAACCAGCGGAAAAGAGGTATGGGCGCCATGGGGAGCCTGCAAAAATGAACTGCCGGCTACGCTTGCCTGGGGAGAGCTTGCGGCCGGATCATGCGCGGATATCCGCAACTCTTCCCGGGCACCAGTAAGATCGTCGAGGCGGACATCAAATGATGGCGACATTCTCTATCCCGAATCTTACCACAATCAATTTCCCCTCACAGCGGAGCGGCAGGAAATGCCGCTTTGGAGGTTTAATTTCAATTCTCGACTTTCAAATTTCAGATTGCGCTGGCCGCCTCTCCATCATTTATTGTCCGGCGCCGACGCCGAGCGCTTCCTCCTGCAACCCAAGTTAACCATTTACATCGTATTACGATATTTCTCGTTGACAGTACCTTAACGCACTCGATAGGCTGTAATCGTTTGACCGCATTTGGGTCGTATGCTAGCTTGCGAGGGGGAGCATTGATCCGCTTCTGAGGGGGGAACAATTCGACCACTTGGGATTTTGTTGTTCGTAGGCCAGTTAAGCACGCTGCTACAGCAAACAGGCTGGGTTGCTCGTGTAGTTCTGGCGATGCTGCTATTCTTTTCCCTGTTTTCCTGGGCCTTGATTTTTCAAAAATCGCGCATGTTCTCGCGCATGAACCAGCAAACCGCGTTGTTTCTGCGCATTTTCCGTTCGAACAAAACTCTCCCCGATCCCAGACAAATGGGCGCGGGCGGGTCTCCGCTGGAATCCTTATATAGCGCGGGCTTTCGCGAAGTGGATAATCAGATTCGTGGCGGCAATCCGCAAGGCAAGCTCACCAGCCTCAATGCCGTGACGGTCAGCATGCAGCTCGCTGCCGCCGAGGAAGTTCGAAAAGCCGAAAAATACATGCCCTGGCTGGCGACCACTGGGTCAGTCACTCCGTTCATTGGCCTGTTTGGCACCGTCTGGGGCGTCATGGACGCATTTACGGGCCTGGGAGCGGCCGGCGCCGCGAGTTTACGAGCCGTCGCGCCGGGCATCGCGGAAGCCCTGATTACAACGGCTGCGGGACTCTTCACCGCCGTCCCCGCCGTCATCGCCTACAACCACTTTTTGCACAACATTAAGGATTTAGGTGGCCGCATGGATGGATTCACGCTCGAAGTTGCAGCGATGATTGAAAAACTATATCCCGGACAGCGAATGTGACTTGTTTAACGTGAAATCTCAAGACTAGACGATCGAATATGCCTCAACTCTCTCGCCAAACCAGCTCTTCCCTTTCGGATATCAATATCGTCCCTTTCGTGGACGTGATGCTCGTTCTGCTGGTGATCTTCATGATCACCGCTCCGATTCTGCAGTCCGGAATCGAAGTGGACGTTCCTAAAACGAAAACGGTGAAGGAAATTTCCGAATCGCGCGTGGTCGTTTCGATCGACCGCGCTCAGAGAATCTATATCGGCGACGATCCGGTAAACATCCACGAGTTGGGCGCCAAGGTCCATGCTCAGATGCATAATCCGCAAGGCGACGCGGTGTATCTGCGCTGCGACAAAACGGTCCCCTTCGGCTCGTTCGCGCTGGTGGTGGACACCATGCGGCAGTCCGGCATCCAAAATATTAGCGTGGTTACGGAGCCGCTCGAAGATACTCCACATTAAGACGTCATGTCCTATAGCCCCGCCCATCCCGGCACAGACAATCTGAAGAAGCCCCTGGTGTGGTCGCTCGGGTTTCACATGATTCTCTTCGGCTCGCTCGGCGTTTCGACATTTTTCTCGCATCGAGGCGATACCTGGGGCGGCTCCGGTGGAGACAATGCCGTCACGGTTGGCCTGGTCGGAAAACTTCCCGGAGTCACGTTGCCTCGCCCGGAAGCAGTAACAACCAGCCGCGTTGTGGATGAGAGCAAGGGACTCTACAAATCCGAGCCGCAGCCTCCGCCACCGAAGGAAATCGCTCCGGACACGAAGACCATCCCGGAATTCAAGAAGGAAAAAACGCCGCATTACATCACGCACCCATCGAAGGTTCTCGAGGATTCGACACCCCCTCCGCCAAATGCGGTTCCGTACGGAGGCGGAGGCGCTCCCGCGCTCCCTTATTCGCAATTTACTGTAGGCGGCGCGACGCAAGGCGGCATGGGATTTTCCGGGCCGGGCGGCGGTGATTTCACAGGCCGATTCCCTGCGTACGTGGACGCCGTGCGTAATCGAATCAGCAGCAACTGGCTGCAATCCTCGGTGGACCCGTCAGTGCGCTGGGCGCCGCGGGCGCAGTTTACATTCCAGATTTTGCGTGACGGCACGGTCACAAACGTTCAGATGACACAGTCCAGCGGTAACCGGTCGGTCGACAACTCGGCATTACGCGCAATCCTGAGTTCGAGCCCGGTTTCGGCGCTTCCGTCCGGTTATTCCGGCAACAACGTAACAGTCGAATTCTGGTTCGAGTTTCGACGCTAGCTTTATTTGCGACACGAGCAATTTCGCGCAAATTTGCATAAGGGTGGAAGAATAATGTCAACGTTTCAGACATCCAGGGGAAACGGGCGCGGGCTGTACTTGCGAAGAATATATATGGGTCTGTCTGTGTCCATGTGTGTTTGCATTTTCCTGCTCACTTCCTCGCCAGCCTCCGCGCAGGATTGGTTTCGCACCGGCACAGGCCTGGGCGTTTCGAAAGCACGCGTCGCCGTGGCTGATTTCGTTGGGAAATCGCCGGACGCGCCGCCGAAGGGTGTGCAATTCAGCGAGGTAGTGCGCACGGACCTGGATTTCAGCGGAATTCTTGACCTGGTGAGCAAAAGTTATTATCCGTTGCAAGTCCCTGGCGCGCCGACCGAAATAGATGTCAAGGCATGGGTCGATGCTCCGGCGTCCACCCAGTTGCTCGCCTTCGGCAATCTCTCCGTCACCGGCAATAGCATGGAGATTCAAGCCTGGCTGAATGACGTTCGCAACGCATCTCTGCCTCCCGTCATTGGCAAGGTTTATCGCGGAGACGCTACCGACGCGCAGGTTCGGATCTTCGCACACCAGTTCGCCGATGAGATCATCAGCAAACTTTCGGGCGGTCTGCCGGGAATCGCCAGTACGCAGATCGCGTTCGTCAGCAATCGAAGTGGCAACAAAGAAGTTTGGGCGATGGATTATGACGGCGAAAACCAGCACCAGCTGACTCAACTCCACACCATATCGCTGACGCCGCGCTGGTCTCCAGACGCGAGCCGCATCGCCTTTACCTGTTATGCGCAGCCCGGCGGGGGCGCCGCGCTAAGCGCGCAGATTTGCGTTCAATCGATGCTGACGAATCATCTGATTTCCTTCCCAAGGTTTCGGGGCACGAACGCTTCCCCCGCATGGTCGCCGGATGGATCGCAACTCATGTTTATGTCCAGCATGAACGGCAGCCCGGAATTGTACGTGACCGACCCGTCCGGCCAGCGCCCCAAGCGCATTACGTTCTCCTCCGGCGCGAGCACTTCCCCTACCTGGAATCCGAAGACCGGCCAGCAAGTGGCTTTCGTCAGCGATCGTGGAGGGATTCCGCAGCTTTACATTATGAACGCCGATGGTTCGAGCCAGGCAAAAGTTGACCTTGCCGATAAGGGATATGTCATCGACCCGGCTTGGTCTCCGAACGGCCAGTTGCTGGCATTCAGTTGGCGCCGGCCCAGCGGAAATTACGATCTCTACGTAATGGAAATCGCCACGCGTCAACTGGTTGAGCTGACGCGCGACGTCGGGCGCAACGAACGCCCCAGCTGGGCGCCGGATGGCCGCCATCTCGTATTTGAATCGACCCGTACGGGCACGCGACAAATATGGTCCATGCTTGCCGACGGAACAGGCGCGCGGCAATTGACCAAGCAGGGCCAGAACGAGTCGCCCAACTGGTCGCC
>JAOAPW010000179.1 GCA_025463105.1 Candidatus Acidiferrum typicum
TGCCGCCGCGATCGTGTCCAATGATGAACACAGTCTGGCCGTTCAGCTGCGCAAGACCTCCAACGATTGCCGGATCGTCAGCGCTCCATCGGTCTCCATGAAGTTCCAGGAATCGCGTGGCCATTCGGGCGATATAGTAGCGGGCCGAGGGGCGCCCGACGTGCCTCGCCAATCCCACCTTTTGCCACGCAGGGAGCCGCTGGCGTTTCACATTGGGCGGCAAACCCTCTGCTGCTGAGTCCGCGGACTTGTGTCTGGCAAGATGGGCGATCAGATAAGTAATTACGGACGGTAAATCCGCTCGTTTGACGACCAGATCGATCAGACCAGCATGAAGCAGCGTTTCTGCCTTGTGCGAATCCTTCGGGGGCGCAATGCCGGTCGTCTGCTCGATGACGCGGGGGCCGACGAATCCAATTTGAGCGCCAGGCTCCGCGATCAAGATGTCACCAAGCGAAGCGAAGCTCGCCGTAACGCCTCCAAATGTTGGGTCAGTGAGAACTGAAATAAAGGCGAGTCCGTGGCGATCGTGGACCGATGCCGCTGCGGCGACTTTGGCCATTTGCATGAGGGAAAACATTCCCTCCTGTACGCGTGCGCCACCGCTGGCTGCCACACTCACGAGCGGAATGCCGCGTTCGGTGGCTTCCTCAAATGCATGAGCGATCTTCTCGCCCACAACCGAGCCCATGGTGCCGCCCAGAAACGCAAAATCAAAAACGACAAGCACGGCGCGCTGGCCGCCGATTTTGCAGACGCCTGTTGTGACTGCCTCGCGCACACCTGTTTCGCGGCGCGCTTCCTGCAAACGGGCTCGATAAGATCTTAAATCAGCAAACTCAAGCGGATCGACCGAAACAAGACCGTGGTCAAGTTCAATAAACGTTCCCTCGTCCGCCAGCGTGGCGATACGCGCGTGTGAGGGCATCGACATATGGTGCTTGCAATCCGGGCAGACGTAGAGTTGTTCCTCCAGCACTGCTCGCGTATGCACAGTGCCGCACGCAGGACATTTCGAAGAAGCGGGACCTAAACCTTTTCGCCTTGCCATTTTTTCCTTCCCAGGGGCGGTTAGTGTTTCGGGGACTTCCGCGAGCCCAAGGCTAGGATTCGAGTATCGCAGGTCGTTGGCTTTTGTTTTCATTAAAATCTCGTGACTGTGACCAGTAAATTATTGGGTCTGAGGGACAGGCTGCCGCCCTGTTCCCTGATTCCCTTCCAGCGCCGCTATTTTCTTGCCTTCTGATACCAATCCAAAATCTGCTCGCCGTTCCAATGCAATACGCCGCTGAATTTTCCAATGTAATCGTAGACGGCTTCAAGGTATTTGATTCGAGATGGCTGTCCGCTGATATATGGATGTATGGCGATGGCCATGATTTTGGGGCGTTCCGCGCCTTCCTCGTATAATCGGTCAAACGTGTCGGTACACTTCTGAGTCCAGTACTTCGCTTCGTGGTGCTGTACGGCCATCATCGAGATGTCATTACATTCCAGCGTGTAAGGCAACGTGAATAGCGGCCCGTTTTTGGTGCAAATTTCCGTGGGCTCGTCGTCATAAACCCAGTCGCAGGTGTATTTGATGCCCGCGGCTTTCAGGAAGTCGGGCGTGTCATACGTTTCCGTAAGGCCAGGCCCCATCCATCCGATGGGAGGCTTGCCGGTAAATTCCTCGATCGTTTTCACGGTGCGCTCAATCATCGCCGGTTGGTCTTTTTCGTTGTGAATAGGGCCTTGTTCAAAACTGTGACCCATGAATTCCCAGCCCGAATCTTTACACGCTTGCGCGATGCGGGGATAGTCTATACACACGCGGCCGTTGATCGACAGGCTCGGCCGAATTCCAAGCTTTTCATAAAGCGAATGGAAGCGCCAGAATCCGACGCGCATACCGTACTCATGCCAACTCCAATTCGGTACATCGGGCAGTTGGGTTACTCCTGTGGGCGGCACCAGAACTTGTCGCGGCATTGCGCGCGAGATGTCCCATACTTCGACGTTGACGATCGTCCACACGATAATGCGCTCACCGTTTGGCAATCGAAGCTTGGGCCGATCGACAATCGCAGAGTATTTCACACGTTCATTTGGCAACGCCATCCCACACACCACCCTTTTGGGCCGATTTACACACGAATTCCCGCTGCTCCAACACGGAATCCAATTAAATTCTGTACCAGACTGCTTCGGTCTTTGTCAACGAGGGGATCGAGCCGCAGAATTTTTCGGGCTGAAAAAGATCGCTCACTCAGGGAGCTTGGGGGGCAATTCTGAAGGTCGATTAATTAAAAAATTTGCTTTGGTGAGGGAGGAGGGCCGAATGTGGGTGTTCATTCGGCCCGGGGTGGTCAGGAGTGCTAACGAGGATAAGGCTAAACCTGGAAAGCACTCCTGTCCAATTCATCGTTTCGATGTGAACGATCAGTTTCTGAATCTAACTCGGATCGATCTCCAAGACTCTAGTTGCTTGGCGCGGGGTGGCTGGGCGCATTCTCCGGAGCTCTCCGCAATCTCGAAAAAGTCTCCGACGAAGTCGCTTCCAATCGAGGCACAATTCGTCCGTCTTCAGGCATAGGCGCCAGATCATTGCAATACTCCGGAACAATTTCTTTTAACTTTGTGCGAATCGCGGTCGGTCCATTTTCGTACAGTATAGTTTTGAGCTGCGCCAAATGACGCCTCAGTTCATCCCCACGCTGCGGTGTGCCGCAGACTCGACTTATCTTCGGGAATGATGTCGGGTGAAGTCTCTCGGTGGGGTAGGACAGCTCCTCAAAGAGCTTTTCGCCGTCACGTAAGCCGGTGAACCGGACACCCACTTCCTGCTCGGACTTGCCTGAGAGTCGAATCAATGTTTTCGCGAGATCAAGTATGCGCACGGGTTCTCCCATATCGAGCAGCAATGTGTCCCCGTGGTTGCCGATGGCGAAACCTTGCAGGACCAGGGAGACTGCTTCGCGCGTGGTCATGAAAAATCGCACGATGTCCGGATGCGTGATAGTGACCGGCTGGTTCTCGCGAATCTGCTTCTGAAATACGGGGACAACACTTCCACTTGAACCGAGTACGTTGCCGAAGCGAACCGAGACGCAGCGCATGCGGCTGGTTCGCCGGCACGAAATAATCAGTTCGCCCAATCGCTTTGTGACGCCCATAACATTCGTCGGATTCACAGCCTTGTCGGAGGAGATCAAAACGAAACTCGGACAGCCGTTGTTCTCCGCAATTTCCAGCAAATTGAGAAGACCGAAAACATTGTTCTTGACGGCCTCGTAAGCGTTCGTCTCCATCATGGGCACGTGTTTGTAGGCGGCGGCATGGAAGATAATTTGGGGCTTATGCTCCCCCAAAAGATTACTCATGCGGTCCCGGTCTCCAACATCGGCGACACAGAAAATTAATTGACTGCGGCACTCATGTTTTGAGAGTTCCAGTTGCAAGTAGAAAATTCCGGTCTCATTCTGATCCAGGCAAATCAGCTTACCGGGCCGGTACTGCAAAATTTGGCGGCATAATTCCGACCCAATCGAGCCCGCCGCACCCGTCACGACAATATCCTGACCTGCAATCTGTTTTCTGACGGATTCCAAATCGATCTGGACGGTGTCTCGACCGAGAAGGTCTTCCAAACGCACATCGCGGAACTGGCTGACACTGATTCGCCCACTAAGAATGTCTCCGAGCGACGGCACGGTCTTGAATTTCATGCCTGCTTCACCACAGATCTCCACGAATCTCTGCATCTGCCTGCCCGTGGCGGCACGGACGGCTATCAATACTTCGTGAATGCCGTGTCGCTCGCCAAACGCGGGAAGCTCATCGACGGTTCCAACCACCGGAACGCCATGAATTTTAATCCCTGTCTTTGAGCGGTCATCATCGACACATGCGATGACCCGGTAACCGCTCCCCACGCGGCTCATTTCCCGAATGGTAATTTGAGCGACCGACCCAGCGCC
>JAOAPW010000190.1 GCA_025463105.1 Candidatus Acidiferrum typicum
TTCCCTTCTCGGAATTCCTCCCCGGCGATCGCGTCAAGAAAGTTCAGATCGACAAAAATCCCAAACACATTGGCCGCCGCACAGTCGTTGATCTCGGGCTTGTCGGCGACATCAAGACAACTGTCACTGCGTTGCTTAAAAGCGTCGGTGAAAAAAGTGATCGCCGCTTTCTCGACAAGCACATCGCGGAAACGAACTCTTTTCACGATCTTTTGCAGCACTATGTCGACAAAGGGCCTGAGATAAAACCCATACGTCCCGAATTCCTGGCCGCGATGCTGAGCGAACTCGCTTCCGACGACGCCCTGTTCTTTGCCGACACTGGCACGGCATGCATATGGTTATCAAGGCACATCAGTGGCGGCAGAAATCGCAGGCTTTTTGGCTCTTTTTCCTGGGCGTCCATGGCCAATGCCGCGCCAAATGCATTCGGTGCGCAACTGGCATACCCAGGTCGGCAAACGATTGCCCTCTGCGGCGACGGGGGATTCACCATGCTTGCGATGGGTGATCTATTGACGCAGGTAGAACGAAAAACTCCTGTTGTCCAGATTATTCTCAATAATAGTTCTCTCGACTTCGTGAATATCGAACAGCAAGAAGCCGGGATCGTCCCATTCGGAGTGGAATTCAAGAACCCGAATTTCGCGAAAGTGGCCGACGCGATGGGCGCGAAAGGAATTCGCATCGAAGAGCCCGGGGACGTTCGCGAGGGACTTGCCGAGGCCCTTGCGCACAAGAGCGGCCCTGTCGTTATCGACGCGCTAGTGGATCCTTACGCTCTATCACTGCCGTCGCATACTCCTTTGCACACGGTCCAAGGCTTCACTCTCAGTATCGCCAAACAGGTGCTGACCGGCCGCTTTGACTCGGTCATTAAAACTATGGAACACAACATTCGCCTGATCTGACTAACCGATTCGAGAAATCTCTTCGCCGGCGGCGTCACCCGAAACAAAAACTGATGCTTCCCCGTCACAAATACTCGTTGCTGCACCCCGCGCAGTTCGATCTCCAAAATCTGATCGAGCGGTTCCAGCTTCAGCGGACGACGCGGCCGAGATCGTGCAGGCGCTCTGGAAGCTCGTAGCTCGCACCTCAAAGACGGCTTTGCTCTAATGCTGGATAGCGGACTCTGCCTTCGTAGGCTTCTGTGAAACCTGGCTTGGAGTGGGTAGTTGCGACTTATCCCATCCCCCACCGAGGGCGGCGATGAGCTGAACCGACGCGGTCATCTGCGCTACTTGCGCAGTGACGAGCAACTGTTGGTTGGTCAACAAGGTAGTCTGCGCGATTACCACGTCAATGTACGGGTCGATGCCGGTTTCGTACCGGCCCATTTCCAGCCTCAAAAATGTTTCCGCCGAAGCAACGGCCTGCTGCTGTTGCTGGATCTGCTGAGACAAAATACGCACGGCGGCGAGATTGTCTTCTACTTGTTGGAAAGCAGCAAGCACGGTCTGCCGGTAGCTGGCGACGGCTGCGTTGTAAGTCGCAATGAACTGGTCAACAGTAGCGCGCCGCAGTCCGGCGTCGAAGATCGTCTCGGAAAGAGAGCCTCCAATCGACCAGAACCGGCTCGGCCATGTGACTAAGTTCGCAAGCTGTGAGCTTTCAAAGCCGCCACTAGCGGAGAGAGTCAGTGATGGATAGTAGGCTGTATAGGCGATGCCGATCTCAGCATTGGCGGCGGCCATGTTGCGTTCGGAGGCGGCGATATCCGGCCGGCGCTCCAGCAGCGCCGAGGGCACGCCGATTGGAATTGGAGGGGGCGCGGTGGTCATCGGCTTGACGGGAAGGGAAAACTCCGACGCCGGCCTACCAATCAGCAAAGCAATGGCGTGTTCGAATTGGGCGCGCGCGACGCCGAGATTGATCGCCGCAGCCTGCGCACTCTCCAACGTAGTCTGCGCCTGGACGACGGAAATCTGGTCATCGATCCCCGTTTCGTATAGCGCCCGAGTCAGTTCGAGCGATTTCTTGTCTGCTTCCACCGTGTCGTCCAAAACCTTCTGCAGTGCATCCTGCCCGCGGATCTCGAAAAAGAACGCAGCCAGGCTGGTTTGCTCGGTGAGCCGCTCATTCTCGAGATCGGCCGCGCTGAGCTGCGCCGCGTACTCAAACTCCTGCACGGTTTTTCGAACTTTGCCCCAAAGGTCTGGCGCCCATGAGATGTCAAGGGGCAAAGACGCGAGGCTGCTTACCTGCCCCGAATTCGTGACCGATCCGGTGTTGGTCCCTGTGATTATGCTGCGCGACGGGCCGAGGTTTGCTGAAGAGTGGGACCGGTTGAAGGAAGGCGCCGTCCCCACGGTTGGAAAATATTGGGCCCGGGCTTCGCGGACGAGCGCACGGGCCTGCATGAAATTCTCGAAGAATTGTTTAATGTTCTGGTTATCGATGTTGAGCTGCTCTTCAAGGGCGTTGAGCTCAGGATCCTCGAAGATTTCCCACCATTTGCCCCGTAGCATCGCGTCTGAAGGCTGCGCTACCGCCCACCCGTCGGTCTCCTTAAACTGCTCGGGCGATTCCTTATAAACATTGGGCGCCGGTGCAACCGGCGGATGATACTTGGGACCAACCGAGCATCCGGCCAGTGCGAGCAGGAACGCCCCCAAAAAGAGAGCACAGGTTAGACGAACGTAGGTCATATCTCTCCTGTCTCTCCTGCCGGATGAAAGCCGCCACTAGGCTGGCCCTTGAGGCGAAGCCGTAAGTTATCGAGGAACAAATACACCACTGGAGTGGTGTAGAGCGTGAGTATCTGGCTGACGATGAGGCCGCCGGCGATGGTAATGCCGAGTGGGCGCCGCAATTCCGACCCTGTCCCCGTCCCGAACGCCAGCGGCAAGGCGCCAAACAGCGCGGCCATCGTCGTCATGAGAATAGGGCGAAAGCGTAAGAGACAGGCCTCGAAGATCGCGTCCGCCGTGCTCTTGTGTTGTTCCCGCTCCTGAACCAGAGCGAAATCGATCATCATGATGGCATTCTTTTTTACGATGCCGATGAGCAGTACAATTCCGATTATCGAAATGACGTTCAAATCAATCTTAAAAAGCATGAGTGCGATAATGGCGCCTACGCTTGCTGAGGG
>JAOAPW010000228.1 GCA_025463105.1 Candidatus Acidiferrum typicum
ACGAGCGGCTTCAACTCGGGAGAACGCTTCGGGAAGTAATGGAGCATCCTGTACCGAGACAGACTGCAAGCTGGTGGTACGTCTTCGGCAGTGCGGCTCTGACGATATTCGTCTTCCAAATTGCCACCGGCATTCTTCTTGCCCTGGTCTATGTGCCGTCTGGAGCAGAGGCATGGAACAGTTTGCAAACCCTCAATCAGCAGATCGCCTTTGGATGGTTTATTCGAGCCTTGCATGGATGGGGCTCGAATTTCATGCTCGCTGTAGTCCTCATTCACATGGCGCAGGTCTTTCTCTTCGGAGCCTATAAATTCCCCAGAGAACTCACTTGGATTGCCGGCGTTTTTCTCCTCCTAATGACTCTGGGCATGGCAGTCACCGGCCAGATAATGCGATTCGACCAGGACGCTTATTGGGGATTGGGAATCGGCGCATCGATTGCGAGCCGCGTGCCTGTTTTTGGACCTGCACTCGTAAACCTAATGCTCGGAGGGCCAATCATTGCAGGCGCGACGCTGTCGCGATTTTTTGCGTTACACGTTTTTGTGATCCCAGGACTCTTAATTGCATTTGTTGGGTTGCACCTTCTATTGGTTCTGAAATTGGGAGTGAATGAATGGCCGATGCCCGGGCGAATCGTGCGACGCGCTACTTATGAGCGGGAATATCACGACCTAATCCAAAAAGATGGCGCGCCGTTTGTGCCTTACGCGGTTTGGAAAGACATCTTCTTTTCCGGATTTATTCTGTTGTGCATTGCTGCATGCGCTCTTCTTCTTGGTCCGTTTGGACCCAGCGGTCAGCCAGATCCCACGATCATTCAGACTGCTCCGCGTCCCGATGCATTCTTCCTGTGGATCTATACGTTACTTTCATACCTGCCCCCAGCGGCTGAGACACCAATCATGTTGGTCGGACCGGTGATCGGGATTCTCGTGCTGCTCGCGCTTCCTTTTGTCGCGGGCGAAGGTGAGAAGAGTTGGAAGCGCAGACCGATCGCCGTCCTCACAATTTTGCTGATCGCCGTCGCCCTCGGCACTATGACGCAATTAGGTGAGCACACACCGTGGAGTCCTGTAATGGACGCTTGGAGCAGCGACCCAATACCGACAGAGTACTTGAAAGGCCGGACGCCTCTTGAGCATCAGGGCGCTCTCGTCTTCCAAGCGAAGCAATGTCACAACTGTCATTCGTTGGCTAATGACGGAGGAAAACGCGGAACGGCACTGGATAGCGTCGCTCTACGCCTTACGAATGATCAGCTCATTAGCCATGTGATTCAGGGCGGAGGCAATATGCCGGCAAACGGGAAGAACTTAAGCGCGGCTGAGACGACTGCGCTGGTGAAATTCTTAGAAACGCTGCATCCTCCCGGACAAGAACCGGCACGTGATGCTTCTCGCGGAATCGCGTTGGGAGAAACTGAAGAGCGGCCGTCCCCCAAGCAGCATTAGGTCGCAAATGTAATTTTTTAGGGAGAAGCAGCTTTGGAAGCTTGGTCATTGCCGATTCCGCTTACGCTGTTTTTACTTGTCGTGGAGTTCTTCTATGCGCGTGGATGGCTTCGCCTTCAGAGGACATTGTTGCGTCCCATATCCTTCCCACAGTTTGCAGCTTTTACAAGCGGGCTTTTGTCAGTCTGGATTGCAATCGCTTCTCCCCTCGCCATCCTTGACCACGAACTCCTATCGATTCACATGGTGCAGCATATTCTTCTAATGGCAGTAGCGGCTCCTTTGATTCTGCTTGGAGAGCCCACCCTGCCACTCCTGCACGGACTGCCGAAGCTCTTTGATAATGGGGTGTTGGGTCCTTGTCTGCGCTGTGATCCGATGCGGAGGGTCGGAAGATTTGTTACCCAACCGATCTTTTGCTGGATTGCTGCGACGCTTACGGTAATTGGCTGGCATGTTCCCGCAATGTTTGAGCTTGGAATGCACTCACACTGGTGGCATGCAATCCAGCAAATCTCTTTCTTCGCGGCGGGACTGTTGTTCTGGTGGCCGGTCATTCAAGCTTTTCCGAGCGTTTCGAGGTGGCCCAGATGGTCGATTCCTTTGTACCTATTCTTTGCTACTCTCCCGTGCGATGCGCTTTCAGCTTTTCTCACTTTCTGTGATCGCGTGGTTTATCGGCCTTACTTGTTGCAGCATCACCACCCCTTCGGCATTTCACCTCTCCAGGATCAGGAGTGGGCTGGTGTGCTTATGTGGGTGTGCATAACGTTCATATATATGCTGCCTGCGGTGGTGATCACGGTTCGCGCCCTGTCACCCGTGAATACTTACCGTTCGCAACCGCGGAGCGCCGAAGAAGTGCTCCGTAGGCCAAACCGCTGGCTCAACCCAACATCTTAGGCGGAAGAAAGACAAGATGACCGATGAAAGACAGAATGCCGGTTCTCGTCATGGTCGGCGGAAGCGAGCACTCTGAGTAGAGGGAGGAGGAAATTGAATTTGGCCGCCGCTCCCACACCTCCTTCTGCGCCTGCTCATGACGAGAGGCAGGCCACACCGCTCAAGTCAAGATGGCAGAAGTACGGAACTCCCGTTCTTGTGATTTTGCTTGCTCTAGCCATTGTGGTCACAATCACCCACAACTGGAATTCGCGGGAGGGCTCCAGTATCGAGCAGGATACAAATGATGCATACGTTCGAGGCGATCTCACCCCACTAAGTACGAAGGTTTCAGGTCTCGTTCGCGCGGTGAACGTGGGCGACTACCAGCAGGTTCGCAAAGGGGAATTGCTGGTTCAGCTGGAAGATGAAGATTACAAGGCGCAGGTGGCGCAAGCCACCGCAGCAGTAGAGGCTGCCAAAGCCGCACTCGTAAACAACCGGCGCCAACGCGAGCTCCAAGACTCAAAAATCCAGCGGGCGGCTGCCGGAATTGATCAGGCCAATGCACAGATCGTAGCGGCGCAGGCCGGCAAGGTAGCAATCCAAGCGGATGTATCGCGGACGCGGGCCGAACGTGCCCGGCAGGAAGCCCTCCTCAAAACAAATTCCGCGACTCAGCAGAAAGTCGAAGGGGTTGTTGCGGATGAACAGAGGTTTGCCGCACAAGCGGCGAGTCGTGAGGCGGACCTGACGCAGGCGCGAACACTGCTACGCAGCAATGAATTGGCGGTCGAAGGCGAGCGGCGTAGCAAGGCGGTTTTGGAATCGCAGGATATGCAGCTACTAGCCGACCTTCACGGCAAAGAAGCGGGACTTAGAGCTGCCGAGGTCAACCTCGCCTATACCCGAATCGTCGCTCCATCGGATGGGACTGTCGGCGAACGACAAGTGCGTCAAGGACAACTCGTAAGTCCCGGGACCCAGGTGATCACATTTGTCGACAGTAAGCGGTGGGTGCAGGCCAATTTTCGCGAAACGCAGTTGACCAACGTCAAAGTGGGCGATACGGCCAAGATTCGCGTCGACTCTTTTCCGGGTCACACGGTCACAGGCAAGGTGCTGGAGATCGCACCCGCAAGCGGATCGCAATTTGCGCTTTTGCCGCCAGACAATGCTACCGGCAATTTCACCAAGGTTGTACAAAGAGTGCCGGTAAAGATCGCTCTTGAGGACTCTCCATTTGCGTCACAGCTTCGCCCTGGGCTTTCGGTGGAAGTCACGGTGCGAACCAGAAAGTAACTGAGGTAGACTATGGGCGCCAGCGCCGAGACACTTCCGCAAAATCAGGCCCCAATCGGGATAGGTCAGCTTGCCGCCGCACTTCCCAGCGATCTTTCCCATGCGCCGGTGCTGGGGATCCTCGGCGTCACCATTGGTGCGGGACTTGTGACTCTCGCGTCGCGACTACTCTCACTCGGTTTAGCTGATCTAAAAGGCCATCTCGGAATCAGTTTTGACGACGGAGCCTGGATCAACACAGCGTTCAACGCGGCCTTGATATTCATCGGCCCTTTTACTGTCTACCTCGGTGGATTATTGGGACCACGGACAGTTCTACTCTTTGCTGCGGGAGCATTCACACTTATTAGCGCGTTACTTCCGCTCATCCAGAGCTACAGCCTGCTCATAACTGCACTGGTACTCGCCGGTCTGGCCTCCGGCACGTTCTACCCGCTTACGCTGACGTTCGCGCTGCGCAATATTCCGCTTAAATTTCTCCCCTTTACACTCGCGCTCTATGCCACCTCTGTGGATGGAGCCGTCAACGTTGCCCCCAGCCTCTATGGCTTCTTCAGAGACCACCTCTCCTGGCGATGGATGTTCTGGGCCTCGGCCGTGATTGCCCCGGTAATGATGGTCTTGATCTATTACGGGATACCGCCATCTCCGGCACGCCCGCGGTCCGAACCGGCGCCAAGTTTCGCGGCATTCTTATTCGGCAGCCTCGGCTTTGCGTTTCTGTTCATGGCGCTCGATCAAGGCGAAAGGCTCGACTGGTGGCGTTCCGGGCTGTTCGTTGCATTGTTTACAGTGGGCACGTTCTTCCTTCTCGGCGCACTGATGTGGCGGCTTCGAGGCCCCAATCCTCTGGTGGCCATGTCGTTTCTCGGAAAGTGGAACACATTGCTGTTGGGCTCAGAACTCTTCCTCTTCCGCTTCACGCTCTTGGCTACCATCATCCTCATCCCGCAGTCGCTGGCGATTCATGGCTT
>JAOAPW010000261.1 GCA_025463105.1 Candidatus Acidiferrum typicum
ACCTACAAACCCTTCCCCGACCTTTCCGTGAACGGAAAGCAAACGCTTGCAGAAAATATCGCCGACGTCGCAGGCATTTCCGCCGCGTATGACGGCTACCGCGCCTCACTCGAGGGCAAAACAGCGCCCACGCAGGACGGCTTCTCCGGCGATCAACAATTTTTCATCGCCTTCGGACAGAACTGGGAATCGAAGTCGCGTGAAGCCACGCTCCGCCGGCAATTAATGACTGACCCGCACGCCCCCGCGCAATTCCGCGCCGATACCGTGCGAAACATCGACGCGTGGTACTCAGCATTCGATGTCCAGCCCGGAGAGAAGCTTTACCTGGCTCCGCCAGACCGCGTGCGGATCTGGTAAGAATCTGGAATCGTAGTACTCCATGAAGCGCTATTGAGATCGTATCAGTGTATGGGTATGATTCAGCGGCTATGGTCAAAACCGCTTATCTTCTCGAAAAATTCTCATCAGGAATTCCCTACGAACGCTACGTTCAGACAGGTAATGAAGAACAGCAACGCCGCTGGAGTCAGGTTTATGACGCCGCGCGACTGACCGATGCACAGAATCAGCTCGTCGGCGGCTTTGTGCGCGAAATGAAGATTTTGATTTTCAGCGGCATCTGGTGCGGCGATTGCGTAGAGCAATGTCCTCTCATTCACCGCATCGTTGAAGCCAACCCTGGAAAAATTGTTTTGCGTTTTATCGAACGGCCAAGGGACGGTGAATTAGTCCCCGAGCTGCGGATAAACGGCGGCAATCGTGTTCCGGTCGTTGTATTTCTGTCGGAAGATAATGAATGGTGCGCCACCGCGGGTGATCGCACGATCAATCGTTACCGCGCCTCAGCCATCCGCAAGCTTGGTCCGCTCTGCCCGACTGGCATCGTTCCCCCTGACAAAGAAGAACTGGCCGCCACACTGAACGATTGGATGAATGAAGTGGAGCGCGTGCAACTCATGCTCCGCCTCACCCCTCGCCTGCGCGAGAAATACCAGGACTAGTCGACTAACCCAAGCAACGCGGAATTAGATGCACTATCATCCGCCCGGTTCGTTGACAAAGAGATGCTCCTCCGATAGTGTTATTGAATCATATTCCTGCTGGCTTCAAGTAGAGCCCGCACCCGCACCACAAGAAGAGGAGATTTGAATGGCGCAAGGAGCAACAACCAAGGTAAAGAAGCGTAAGCCCTCAGTTATCAAGCGGGCCAAGCAGTCTCACGTTCGCGCGGAAATCAACCGCGCCAACCGCACCCGCGTGCGAACGATTATGAAGCGCCTGCGAACGGCGATCGCCGCGAAAGACGGCACGACGGCTGGAACTCTGCTTCAGCCAACGCTTTCCGCGATCGACCGCGCGATCAGCAAAGGCGTGCTCGAAGAAAACACCGGCAATCGCTACAAGTCACGATTGACGATTGCAATTAACGGCTTGCGCGCGACGGCCAAAGCCTAAGCGAAGCCTTTTGAAGGTCTGCGAGATCGCCCGGGAGAAACTTTCCGGGCGTTTCCATTTCACGCCGCAATATTATTTTGGCGTCGAAGAGGCCAGCCGCGCGACGAGGAATTCCATCACGGCGCGCTGGCTTGTTCCGCCTGATTTCAACCGGCTGTCCGCCTCATACAAGGCCGCGAGGCCCGTTGTAAGTTGCGCCCTGGGAAACTTTCGCGACTGGCTCACTGCCATCTCCGCCGTTTTGGCCTGCATGTGAAGACGGCCGGCAGCCTGTCCTCCATAGATGCCTGGGGGCAATTCCTGCGCCTCAAGCAACTTTCGATACATCCATGCCAGTGCGCCAAGCAGCGCAGGCGCTTGTTCGCCCTCGCGCAGAAGGCTATCGAGAAATTCAAGAGCCAAGGAAGGCTGCCGCGAGGCCAGCATGTCCGTCAGTTCCCACACCGAATATTTGCGCGCTGACACCACCAAGAGCTCGATATCCTCGCGCGTGATCCTGCGGCGATCGCCCACGTAAGTAGAAAGTTTTTCGAGTTCCGTGCGAATGCCGGCCAGATCCCCGTTCAGGATCTCGGCCAGTTCAGCGGCGGCTTCGCGGTCTAGCTCCACTCCCAACTCGCGCGCCATCTCCAAAGCGAGTGGCCCGGCAAGTCTGGCGCGCTCCTCTGGTTTTTCCGAGAGCTCGACGCCGACGACCACTGTTTTCTCCGCAAACATTTTGGCGAGGCGCATCCGCTGATCGAGCGCGCCAGCCTCAAAAACCAGCACGGAAAAAGGAGCGGGATTGTCCAGGTATTCCGACAGTTGCTTCACCAGCGCATCACGCGAATCGTCGCCCAGCCGCTCCCAGGCTTCCACGTCGCGCACAAAAATCACCTGCTGCGGCGCCAGCATCGGCAGTGATTGCGCCTGTCCTAAAATCGCGGAGATGGAATCGCCGTCAGCAGAAAATTGCGTGATCCCCCAATCGCGAACTCCCTCCGCCACATACGTATCTGAAATTTTCCGCCGACATAAGTCGCGCAAGTACGATTCATTCCCCAGCAGCAGAATTCCAGGGACAGGTTTCCCTTTTGCCAAACGTGCCAGAAGCTGTTCAGGAGACACGGAAGCCATCAGAAATTCTCCACCACATCTGAAACGAGTCGCGCCGCAAAATCCTTGGCCATGCGTTCAAGCGCAGGGCTTTGTTCGTCAAAAAACTTCGTGGGGTCGGTCGAAATTTCGTAGATCTCGCGAAAAAGATAGTTATCGTTCTTGTACAGGATTTTCTTCGTCTCCCGCTCCTCGAGCGTAACCTTCATGTGCACGGAAACCAGCATGGTGGTCGCTCGCGCGATCGTAGTAGTCGAAGTCGAACTGGTTGGAGGATTCTGCGTCGGCGTGGTGTCAAAAACGACAGGGCTCGATTCCATCGTCGTAATTTCCCCGTGCAGCACAGCGTCCGCGGATTCTTCAGTCGAAACGACACGGTATCTGGTCCGCTCAAGGAACTCGCGCACTACGGCTTGCGTCATTCGCTGCTCGATACGATATTGGTTCGTCCGATTTACAAACGCGGACACATCAATCACTTTAAGACCCGGCGCCAGCCGTGAAGCTGTCCCTCCAACATGATATCCACAAGAGGTAAGTAAAATCGCCACAGTGACACAGAGGCGCAGAAGCAGGAACTTACGATTGTCCTTCCGAGATTTCAAAATATGATTCCGCAGCATTGTACCTATGGCGTTCTCTGT
>JAOAPW010000271.1 GCA_025463105.1 Candidatus Acidiferrum typicum
GTGTGCTCAAGCCAGGGAATCGCAAGCGCGCCGATGGTGGCCACGGCCGAAAACGAAAGAAGGAAACTGGCATCGGTGATTTCCGACGGACGCACGGCAAGAATACCAAGCGCCGCCAGGGCCGCGACATTGAGCAAATCCATACGACGGTAGAGCAACTGCGCAAGTAAATATAAAGTTGCCATCAAAGCGGCGCGCAGGATGGGGGGGCGATCTTCGACAATGCCAACGTAAGCGGCGAGGACGAACAGCGTGAGCAACGTCCTGGAAATGAGCGGAAGATGCAGGCGACGCCCGGCCCAAATAAAAAAAGCGGTTAGTGCTCCGACGTGAAGACCCGCAAGAACGAGAACGTGATACACGCCGGTTTGCTGAAACTCTGTAACTCGATCGTGTTCGACGAAGCTGCGATCACCCAGCAGCATCGCGCGCGCCAAAGCCGCTTCATCGGGACGCGAAACAAAAATCCCACTCAGAGAACGCAGAAGCCGTCCGCGCCCCCGTGCCAGCCAGTTGGAAAGCGTCAGAGGGGGATGATCAAGGATGGTCAGTAGCTGATTACTGCGAAGCGTTCCCTGCAAGTGTATGCCTTGAAGCGCGAGGTAGCCGCGATCGTCGAAGCTGCCGGGGCTGCCAAAATTGCGGACGGGAAGCGCGCGCGCAAGAACTTCGACGCGATCGCCAGCGCGTGCCAGCGGAGGCGCAGCCGGGTTCTGCTCATCGGTATAAGAGGTGACGCGCAAGCCGCCACTTACCGGCATGACGCCGCCCGCGGATCCAACTTCTTGAAGATTTATTTCATATCGCGTTCCCCACGGGAGCGCCAAAGGATCGGCTCGCAGCCGGCCACGCCAGCGCAATGCCACGCTCGAATCTGATTTTCCGGATGCGATGAGCGAACTGGCCAGATTCGCCGGCACGGAAATTCGTTCGAATCCCGCCGCGGCATAACCCAGGCACATCCACGCTGCCGCCGCTGCGACGCACGCGGGGAGCAGCCAATTTTTGTAGAGCAGGACAAATCCAAACAGTAGAAGGGAAGTTGCGGCCAGCAAAAAAGTTCGAGGCGTCGAGCCCATGCGTGCGGCGAGTTTGCCGAAGAGGAGAATTCCTCCCGCAAAACAGGCCGCGGGCCAGAGTGAAGGTAGTTTCATGTACGTCGTTTCAGCCGCACCAATGCCTCCATATGATATGTTTGTGGGAAAATGTCAAACAAATTAATATCTCGGATCTCATAGGGGCCCGGTTCCTCCTGGGCGCCCACCAGCGCAGCCAGATCGCGCGCCAAGGTGGCGGGATCGCAGGAGAGATAATTAATGCGCCAGGGCGCGAGTTTTTTCAGCCGCGTCAGCGTCTCGGGTTCGACACCGGCTCGCGGCGGATCGAGCACGACCAGGTCGGGCCGCTCCTGCCAGTGCGAAAGAAATGCTTCCGCTGTGGCGTGCCGATGTGTCGGCGAAACTCCGCCGCTTGACTGAAGGTTGACTTCCAAATCCTTGGCCGCGGCAAGATTCGATTCGACCCCAATCACGCGGTCAAATCGCTTGGTCAGCGCCACGGTGAAGAGTCCAACTCCCGCGAACAAGTCCAGCGCCAGGCGTCCCTTGCTGTCACCGATCACAGCTTCGACGAGAGTGTCGATCAAAAACCGGTTAACCTGAAAAAAAGAAAGATGACCCACGCGAAAATTCGTGCTTCCTGCCGAGTAAGACAAATAGCCGGGCCCGAACAATTCAAATTTATCCGCGCGTCGATCCTGCACCAGAATTGACTCGACCCATGGCAAGGCTGCACGCAAGGCCGATGCGATTGCTTCCGGTGATTCGGTCAGGCGTTCGGCGGAAAGATTTAAAAGTACCTTCTCGTCCGCAGCGTCCGCGAAAGCCTCGATTTCATCAATCGCGGAAAGAGTCTTGCCGGCAACCAACGTGCGCAATTTGGCTAATGTTTCACCGAGCCGGGGCGAAAGAATCGCGCACTCATCCACCGCGCACAGACGCGTGCTTCCAGCTTCAAAGTAGCCGATTCCTGCCGGCGCCGCTGAGCCCTCTTGTGCCGTTCGAATTTTCCACTGCGTGCGATTGCGGTAACCGAAGGGAGGAGATGCGTGCGATCCAATCGGTCCATCCCAGCGCACGCGGCCAATCCGGCCGAGTGTTTCGCGCAAAATCTCGGTCTTGTAGCGAATCTGCGCGTCATACGGAATGTGCTGGTAGTGGCAGCCGCCGCAGCGGCCAAAATACGGGCACGGCGCAGGCACACGCTCCGGCGCGGCTTCCACGACGCGTTCCAGACGCCCGCGAACGAATTTCTTCTTTCGTTCAGCCGGCGCAATGCTCACGAGTTCGCCGGGAAGCACGAGTGGCACGAATACTGTCTGGCCTTCGTGATGCGCCAGCCCGTCACCGCCATACACAAGCTTTTCAATCTTAACTTCCATTTTGGAATCACTTTCCGTTGCGGGATGTGCGATTTTGGCCGGGGGCCTCAGGTTAGATAGAACAGGCTCAGGCGAGGTAGATTATATCGCTCCCAGAGGCGCTTCTGCACATATTGCCGTTCGAGTTGCGAAAGTTGCGCCGCGGTCATCTTTCGCCTGTACGGCGCAAGTTGATGATCCATTTCTCGCCGGACTTCAATCATGAATTCGTCTGGCGCGTTCGCGGTCAGGGCCGCCGTGAGCTTTTCTTCAAGGACGGTGAGGCGTCGCTCAAGATCCTCAAGGTCGAGCATTCCGGGAGAATCGATCAGCGGCAGCATTTCAGCAAGACGTCCACGAGTTTCTTCCATGCGCGTCGCCAACTCTTGCTGCGTGGCGCGCGATGCCTGGGACGCGGCGCTCAGGCGCTCGGCATTCCGGTTGAAAAATGAGCGAAGTTCCTCACGCGAAAAAGATTCCTGCGCATTCGGCTTGCTTGCGGCTCGGGGTCCAGTGCCTGCCGCCGTTTCTTTCTCTTCCTCTGCGGCGTCCAGCACCGCATCCACGCAGTAGGCCAGGCTTTTAAGTTGGCGGCCTCCAGCAGCGCGGCGCGAACGCGCATAACTTTCAAA
>JAOAPW010000278.1 GCA_025463105.1 Candidatus Acidiferrum typicum
GACGAGAGTGTCGATCAAAAACCGGTTAACCTGAAAAAAAGAAAGATGACCCACGCGAAAATTCGTGCTTCCCGTCGAGTAAGACAAATAGCCGGGCCCGAATAATTCAAATTTATCCGCGCGTCGATCCTGCACCAGAATTGACTCGACCCACGGCAAGGCTGCACGCAAGGCCGATGCGATTGCTTCCGGTGATTCGGGCAGGCGTTCGGCGGAGAGATTTAAAAGTACCTTCTCGTCCGCGGCGTCCGCGAAAGCCTCGATTTCATCAATCGCGGAAAGAGTCTTGCTGGCAGCAACCAGCGTGCGCAATTTAGCCAATGTTTCGCCGAGCCGCGGCGAAAGAATTGCGCACTCATCCACCGCGCACAGGCGCGTGCTTCCAGCTTCAAAGTAGCCGATTCCTGCCGGCGCTGCTGAGCCCTCTTGTGCCGTTCGAATCTTCCACTGCGTGCGATTGCGGTAACCGAAGGGAGGAGATGCGTGCGATCCAATCGGACCATCCCAGCGCACGCGGCCAATCCGGCCGAGCGTTTCGCGCAAAATTTCAGTTTTGTAGCGAATCTGCGCGTCATAAGGAATGTGCTGGTAGTGGCAGCCACCGCAGCGGCCAAAATACGGGCACGGCGCAGGCACACGCTCCGGCGCGGCTTCCACGACGCGTTCCAGACGCCCGCGAACGAATTTTTTCTTTCGCTCGGCCGGCGCAATGCTCACGAGTTCGCCGGGAAGCACGAGTGGCACGAATACTGTCTGGCCTTCGTGATGCGCCAGTCCGTCACCGCCATACACGAGCTTTTCAATCTTAACTTCCATTTTGGAATCACTTTCCGTTGCGGGAGGTGCGATTTGGCCGGGGGCCTCAGGTCAGATAGAACAGGCTCAGGCGAGGTAGATTATATCGCTCCCAGAGGCGCTTCTGCACATATTGCCGTTCGAGTTGCGAAAGTTGCGCCGCGGTCATTTTTCGCCTGTACGGCGCAAGTTGATGATCCATTTCACGCCGGACTTCAATCATAAACTCATCGGGCGCGTTCGCGGTCAGCGCAGCCGTGAGCTTTTCTTCAAGGACGGTGAGGCGTCGCTCAAGATCCTCAAGGTCGAGCATTTCGGGAGAATCGATCAGCGGCAGCATTTCAGCAAGACGTCCACGAGTTTCTTCCATGCGCGTCGCTAACTCTTGTTGCGTGGCGCGCGATGCCTGGGACGCGGCGCTCAGGCGCTCGCGATTCCGGTTGAAAAATGAGCGAAGTTCTTCACGCGAGAACGATTCCTGTGCGTTCGGCTTGCTTGCGACTCGTGGCCCGGTGCCTGCCGCCGTTTCTTTCTCTTCCTCCGCCGCGTCCAGCACCGCATCCACGCAGTAGGCCAGGCTTTTAAGTTGGCGGCCTCCAGCAGCGCGGCGCGAACGCGCATAACTTTCAAAAGCACGATCAATTCCCCGAAGCACAGCAGGAAGAGAGATGCCGGCCTTTTGCCAGGTCTCCACAATGGCCCAGTCGAGAGGAGAAACCAGAAGATGCGCCCCGCGTTTTTGCCAGAAATATTCTTCGATCTCGGTGAAGTAATTAAAGTAATTGAACTCGGTCATCGCATCGGTGGAAGTCAAACTCGGCGCTTCCGGATTTCCGTGGCTGAAGTCTTCGCCGATGCTGCTCCTGTGCCGCTCGCAGACGTGTGCTTTACAGCATGGCTTCGTTCCCAGACGATCCGCAGGCCTTCCAGAGTGAGGAATTCGTCGATCACCTCGATGTGCCGCGAAGCCCGTGCGATCAGTGGCGCTTGTCCACCTGTTGCGATTACGCGCGCTTTTTCGCCAATGACCCCCTTGATGCGTTCGACGATGCCGTCCACCATGTCCGCGTAGCCGTAATAGAGACCCGCCTGCAATGATTGCATCGTATTGGTGCCGATAATTTTTCCTGGGTCTTTTATTTCCACACGAAACAATCGCGCCGCGCGGGAAAAAAGCGCCTCGGCGGAAATTCCGATCCCGGGAGCAAGTACGCCGCCCATGTACTCGCCGCGCACGGAGATAACATCAAAATTGATGGCCGTCCCGAAGTCCACCACGATGCACGGCCCGCCGTATTTAGCGAATGCGGCCACGCTGTTCACGATCCGGTCGGCGCCGACTTCCTGCGGATTGTCGTACAGCACGGCCATACCGGTTTTAACTCCCGGCTCAATGAAAAGCGCCTTCACGTGAAAATACCGCTCCGACATTTCCTCAAGCGTGGGATTGAGCGGCGGCACCACCGAACTGATAATCACGCCGGTGACGGAAGCCGGATCAATTTCCGCCAGAGTAAAAAGTTCACGCGTGAGGATGCCGTACTCATCGACGGTTTGGTCGCGCGCCGTCGTCAGCCGCCAGTGCGCCACGAGTTCAGCGTCCCGGAATAGCCCCAGCACAGTATTGGTGTTTCCGACGTCAAGCGTCAGCAGCATCAATCCGCCTCGGTGAGCGTGCCGGAAATTACCGGCATCGTGCGACCGTCATCGCGTCTTACGCGCAGAAGACCTCCCGGCTCAAGACCATCGGTCGTGCCGGTATAGGTGCCGGTCGTCGTGACGATCCGCACTCGTTTCCCGCGCGCATAGCTGGACACCTCCGAAAATCGCGCCACAATCGATTCCGCGCCTTCATTCACGAACCGATTGTAGTAGGATTCCAGGTGCCGCAGCAACCGCGGGACAATTTCCACGCGGGAATGAATGCGGCCGGTCTCGACCCGCAATGATGTCGCGATTGCCGCCAGTTCGTCCGGCATTTTCGTCTGATTGACGTTGATTCCAATTCCCACCGCCACGAAATGGATGCGGTCCTGCTCCGCATTCATTTCAGTCAAAATTCCGCAGAATTTTTTGCGCCCGAAAAGTAGATCGTTGGGCCAACGCAGGTCGGGAGTAATGCCGGTCTGTTCCAGGATGGCGTCACGCACTGCGAGGCCCGCGACCATGGTGATCAGCGGCGCGTGCTGCGGCGAAATCGGAGGCCGCAGGAGCACCGTCATATAGATGCCATTTGTTTTTTCCGAATGCCATCTGTGTCCTCCGCGGCCGCGCCCCGCAGTCTGTTCCTCGGCGATGACGACGGTTCCGTGAGGCTCGCCCAGTTCTCCAAGTCGCATCGCCACGGAGTTCGTTGAATCCGTTTTGAAGAAATGGTGTATGCGCTTGCCCAGCGGGCTCTGGTGCAAACGTTTGCGAAGAAGTTTCGGAACGAGTACATCCGGAATTTTTTCGATCTGATACCCGCTGCGCGGATGCCCTTTCACGCGAACGCCCAGATCGCGAAGTTTTTCGATCCACCGCCAGACGGTCGAGCGTGTCACGCCGATTTCGCGAGCGATTTTCGCCCCGCTGATCACGATCATGGCGTTGTCGGCAAGCACCGCGAGGAGCGCGTCGATGCGACGGTCAGTGGTCCCAGTCGGATTTGTCAACGCCATGATGATTCAGGAATATTTCGGATGCCGGAACAAAAATCTTTTTTGCACGGTGCGTCTACGCGGAGCTGCCAAGATTTCCCTCGAGCTGCGTAAGACGCTCGCCCACTTTGTCGAACTCCGTCCGCCGCTCGGCGAGCGTCGTTTCGAGACCCTTCACAATATGTTCCGGCGCACGGCTGCGAAATGCCTCGTCCTGCAGCCGCTGCTGCTTCGAAGCAATGTCCTTCGTAAGCCGTTCGAGGTCTTTGCGCAGACGCGCAACCTCGCCCTTGACGTCAAAGGCCGCATCATAGCCGATAAATAATTCAAAATCCTTGGTAGAACGGATGACTCCCTTTGTGGAATCAAACGGTGGCTTGGCGAACTCTAGAGAAGACAGATTCGCAAGCCGCAGAACGGTATCGAGGCTTCTCTCAACAGAGAATTTTACCGCGTCCGAGCCTGGGGCCAGCTGGGCAGCGAGCTTTGACTTCATGTCAAGTTTCATCTCCGCACGAATATTGCGGGCGGCCGAAATAATTTCCTGCAACAGAGAAATCTGCTCTTCGGCAACGGAATCCATTCGTTCAACATGCGGTTCGGGGAAGCGTTCGAGCGCGATCGACCGAGCGCCGCTGCGCTGCGGCAACTGGTGCCACAACTCCTCGGTCAAAAATGGCATGAAGGGATGGAGCAGCCGCAGAGCGCTCTCGAATGCGGCGAACAAGTTCTTCCAGGTGGCTTGCGCCTTTTCACGATCCGTCGAATTCAGTTCCGGCTTTACCCATTCGATATACCAGTCGCAAAAATCGCCCCAGAAAAAGTGATACACGACGTGCGCCGCTTCGTGAAACCGGAAATGTTCCAGCGCATCATTTACCTGCGCGGTTGCGCGTGCCAGGCGCGAGAAAATCCAGCGGTCGACCAGCGCGACTTCGCCATTCACGGCAAAGGGCGCCGATGCGCGTAAGTCCGGAGACGCCAGAACTTCGAGCGTCGCGCCGCCGGAGGCTTCATATTTTTCAAGATTCATAAAAACAAATCGCGCCGCATTCCATATTTTATTGGCAAACGCCCGATAGCTGAGGATACGTTCCTCGGACAAAACGATATCGGTCCCGGGCGCAGCCATGCTCGCCAGCGTGAAGCGCATCGCGTCGGTTCCGAATTTCTCATTCAGCTCGACGGGATCGATGCCGGTGCCTTTTGATTTCGACATTTTCTGGCCTTCGGCGTTGCGCACCAGAGAATGAAGGCAGACCTGGCGGAAGGGAACCTGACCCGTAAATTTCAGCCCCATCATGATCATTCGCGCGACCCAGAAAAATAAAATGTCGTAACCCGTGATGAGCAGGCTGGTGGGATAGTATTTCCGGAAGTCCGGCGTATCGTCGGGCCAACCCATCGTCGAGAACGGCCACAACGCGGAACTGAACCACGTTTCGAGCACATCCGGATCTTGCGTTAATTTGGTCGAGCCGCACTTAGCGCACTTCGAGGGAGCCTGGCGCGCGACGATGATTTCCTTGCAATCGCCGCAATACCATGCGGGAATGCGGTGTCCCCACCAGAGCTGCCGGGAGATACACCAGTCGCGAATGTTGCGCATCCACTCGAAATATTCGGTGCGCCGGTTTTCCGGCACAATTTCGATGTCGCCACGCTCCACTGCGGCTATTGCGGGCTCGGCCAGCGGCTTCATTTTCACGAACCACTGCGTCGAGGCGCGTGGCTCGATAATGGTGCCGCAGCGATCGCAGGCGCCGACCGCATGCGTGTGATCCGTAACTTTTTCGAGGAACCCGCCGGCATCCAAGTCCGCGACAATTTGTTTTCGCGCCTCGAACCGGTCGAGTCCAGCATATTTTCCCGCAGCGGCGCTCATCTTCGCGTCATCGGTCATGACGTCGATTTCCGGCAGGTTGTGCCGGCGACCGATTTCAAAGTCATTCGGATCGTGCGCAGGCGTAACCTTGACAGCGCCGGTGCCAAACTCGCGGTCTACGACAAAATCGTCGACGATCGGAATCTCCCGGTTCATCAGCGGAAGCAGGACCATTTTGCCGATCAGGTGTTGATATCGAGGGTCGCTCGGGTGAACGGCCACTGCGGTATCGCCGAGCATTGTCTCGGGCCGCGTGGTCGCCACAACAACAAATTCTTTCGTTCCCACAATCGGATAGCGGATATGCCACAGGTGACCCTGGCGCTCTTCGTGAACCGTTTCCAGATCGCTGATCGCCGTGCGGCATTGCGGGCACCAGTTGACGATGTAGTGTCCTCGATAAATCAACCCATCTTCGTATAACCTGACGAATACTTCCGTGACGGCGCGTGAAAGTTCCGGCGATAGCGTGAAGCGTTCGCGCGTCCAGTCGCAGCTTTCGCCGAGCTGGAGCATTTGCCTGGTAATCGTGCCGCCGGATTCTTCTTTCCACTCCCAGACCTTCTTCTCGAATGCTTCGCGTCCCAGATCGCGGTAATTGATTCCCTGCGCGGCAAGCTGGCGCACGACAACGCGTTGCGTTGAAATTCCGGCGTGGTCCGTGCCAGGCAGATACAGCGTGTTGTAGCCCTGCATCCGACGCCACCGCGTGAGGATATCGATCTCCGTGTGGTCAAGCATGTGGCCGATGTGCAGGGACCCGGTTACGTTTGGCGGCGGTATAACGATTGAAAATACAGGTCCCGGGGCATTCACATCGGCTCGGAAGAGTTTTTCCTCCGCCCATTGTTTGGCCCATCGCTGTTCGATTAGTTGAGGTTCGTATGCTTTTGGAATCTCTCTCGGCATTTTCCCTGGCCTTCGGCTCTGGACGTTTACTATACGGACGCCGGCGCAGGCGGTCAAATCCGGAATCGAAAATCAAAATTGAGAGGAGATATGGGACAGGGACACAAATGGAAGCTAGAATTTTATTGCTTTTCGATTTCCCGATGGACCAGAGCTTGAACAACGGGGCGCAGAAATTCCCTGGTGATGATGTCAACCACTTGAGGGCGCATCTTGTCGAGTACTCTCTGGACCACAGCCTCCACAAGCGCGGGATCCGGCACCGAAGGCGCTGAGGAAGATGTTGCTGGGGTTGCAGACTCAGCCGTGTTGACTACGGATGCGGGACCGACGGTTGCCACGGGGCTGATGGGACCCTCTGGACTCGGAAGTGGCTTCGATTGGGAAGTCTGCAACGGTTTGAGCGCTGCAACCTTGGAATTTGGTGGTGGCGCCCCGGGATTTTGGTCAGCAGGAACGGAGCCCGAATTTAAGCGCGCCATCACAATTTCGCTGGCGCGCTCTTCCAGAGTATCGGTCATCTCGGCCCATTTGCGTACAGGCACCGAGCGGGCGGTATCTTCGGGAGCCTGTGTGGCGGGCGGCACCGGCGGCTTTTGTCCGGAACTCCTGGTAAATTCCTTGTCGCCGTTCTGTGTATCCGGCTCTACCTCGAATTCGGAATGCTTCGCCGGCTCGACCGCATCTATCGATTTGAAAGTATCTGAACCGAGCGCGGACTCAACTTGTTTCCCCTGAATTCCGAAGGGGTACCCGCCGGACACGGGTGCGGGCTCTACTTTGAGCCCGCCGGAGAAAGATGCGGGCTCTACTTTGAGCCCGCCGGAGAAAGATGCGGGCCCTACTTTGAGCCCGCCGGAGAAAGATGCGGGCTCTACTTCGGGTTCGTCTGTTTCCGAAATTGGCGTGGGCTCTACCCGGAACTGCCCAGGAAACGGCTCCGGCTCTATTTGAGTTCCACCTGAACTTTTTTCGCCCCAACCCGAAATTGGTTCGCGTGCTGCTTCTGGATCCTGCGCGGGAGCAGTCGCCAGCCATTCCAAAGGATTCGCTGCAAGTTCAGGTGCTTTACCAGACTCAACTGTGAGCGAAGCTTGCGCCGCCGGATCCAGTTCGACGGGGACGGAGTCTACCCTCGATGTCGCTGCCGTGTCTTGTTCCTCTCGAACGAGTTCGAGAGGCTCGATAGGCTCAGGTTCAACGGGCTCGACGGGGCGCAACATCGCGGCATCCTCTCGGCGAGTCAAAGTGTCTTCCTGCTGGCCCCACTTATGAAGTGAAATCTCGTCTTTGCTGTCTATGGACTGCTCTGCCTCAGGTTGCACTTCCGGCGAATCATTTCGCCAGAACGAAGGCTCACCGAGTGTCGCGTCGCGCGAGCTGGTCAAGATCTGTTCATTGTCCACGGGTTCGATAACGCCAGTGTCCGAAGTTGATGACTGCACGGGCGCGTCCAACAGTTGGCCAAAGGCTACAGGGCGATCACCTTCGCCGAAGCTCACCCGCTCAGCCGGAGCCGGGAGCTCTTCAGGCGAAGTTTCCTCGGGAATTGAGGG
>JAOAPW010000279.1 GCA_025463105.1 Candidatus Acidiferrum typicum
ATTGAAAGCGGCGGAATAAAATCCTGAAGTTTTTAACAGCACCCGGTTCTGAAAATATACAAATTCAATCCCGCGCGTATCGAGCGAGGTCTGTCGTGACGGATCCAGACCGACGTAGCGAGTCAGAATGAACGGAAGGGAAAATTGTGTCTCATTGATCGCATGTTGCAGCGAACGAAGTTGGGGACGGTCAGTCTCCTCGGCCGCTTTTAATTTTGGATTGGCGATTTCGCCGGGGCTCACTTGCGCGAACGCGGAAGTCGCCGCCACGAAAGCAATAGCCAGAGTCAGAATCAGCCGCACGAAGCTTCGGTTTCTGCAATTCATTTCGTTATCTCTCCGAAAAGGATTCGACTTGACTGAGGACCGGTTTTGCGTCGCGGCCCCCAGCTCCATCTGCGTTCCGCCCTTACTTCTTTACAATCAAGTCCGCGTTCGCTGTGCCCGCCGCCACGGTTACCGGTTGTGTGGTGACCTTGCCGTCTTCGCTCCACGTTTTCAGGGTGTAGGCGCCCGCGGGAACGTCCTTAATGTCATACGCTCCATCGGAATCCGTCACCGCAAAATACGGCGTGGGAACTACAACAAGGAATGCGTTCATTTCAGGATGCACGTTGCAAAGAAGCGCAGCGGCCCCGAGGTCATTGAACTGAAAGGATTTTTTCTCGCCCTTGGGCCAGGTCCCGAGGTTGTGCGTCAGCTTCTTATTGCCGCCGACTGACGGCCAGTACACGTTATGGCCGACGGCATCGCTGTTCACAAAATCCACCGTCGCTCCCTGCACGACGACAGTTACGTGCGGACTGAAACTCATCTTGCGCTGGTCGATCACCGCGTGGTCCGCAGGCGCATCAAATTTCTTTCCAGGAATTGCCTCCACGTACACGGCAATATTTTCAGGCGACTTGATACCCTGAACACTGACCTTGCCCTTTACTTCTCCGGCCCGGCACGAGCCTGCAAAAATCACCGCAAAGCTTATGGCTGCTAAAGTTTTAACCGCTATTTTCCGTGAGTTCATATTTTGCCTCCCACTTTCAAATGTGCGTGCACTAAATCAGTCGGCTACGCTCTAGAAGGCGTAGTCAATCCCGGCCACAAATACATTTGGCCGGAAGAATAACGTGTTGCCGGACGTTGGATCGGTATACGGCTGTCTCCAGGTATACTGGTATTCGCCAATAACTTTGACGTTTGCGCGAACCAGTATTTGGAGCCCTGGGCTGAAGCGGTTGCGCGTCCTGTACTGAGAAACGCCGGCGGCAAAGTCAGTCGGCGAGTTCACAAAGTCGTAGCGCATATACGCGATCAACCACGGGTGAATCCAGAAATTGCTTCCAACAAAGCCGCCGGTGTAGGTGACGGGAGGCGCACCGTTGATGGTTTGCACCGAAGTGTCAACCAGATGGTTGTTATCGTGACCAACCATTCCGAGCCCAAAGATTTCCATCTTATTTCGATATCTGAAACGAAGATCCGCGCCGGCACGATAGAACGGGTCCTTAATGATCCCATTGAAGCCGAATAGACCGCCTCCAAAGTTCGATTCGTTCGCGCCGTAGTAATAGAAGCCGCCAACGCGAATCGAAGTGTGATCGTGCGGCCCTGTCGTTCCCGCGGCCTGAACTGCGTTGCGGCTCTGGGGATCGCGTTCCAGGTTGAATTTCTGTGAAACGCGGACGTAGACGTCCTTTGTATTCCGCGTGAAGATTTGGGATCCAGCGCCGTAGTTCGAATTGGTTCCGTCGTTCAAAGCTACTGACCACGAGAAATTTTCATGATTGGCATAACCACCGATTTCGATTCCGCGCTGAGGGGTCCCAAGGACGAAAGAGTTGTTGGTGGTAAAGAATTGCGGAGGCACTAACGGCAAAGCTACGTTCGTCTGGCCGTAAATGTCATACGCGGATGGGTAAACCGTCCGTGCTTGCGAGAAGGGCAGATCCAACTCGAATTGCCCGAATCGGATATTGAACACTCTGCTCGGCAAGTGAAGATAATGGCTCACGTCGAACTTCAGGTAGCCGTCGCCCAGTCCTCCGTCAGCTCCTGAGCCGGCCGCGGAAATGTCGTCGTCAATCCAGAAAGCGATATTTTGTCCAAAGTTGCCCGCAGCGATGATCGTGAAGGTATTCGGCACGAACAAATCCGTCCGTGGGGTAAACGCTGTCGCCGCGAGAGCATCCGGCTGTTTTGAGTTGTAGTTGAAATTTCCTGTGTAGCGGAAAGCGATGGGAATGCTTCCAGGTAGTTCGCCGGGATAAATTGCGTTGGGAAACGCTTCCTTCTGAGCCTTGGCGCCGAGCAGCACAGGGGGTTCCTTCACAAAGGAATCGTCGTCCATAGGGAACTTGAAACCATTCTTCTTGAAGGCTTCGCCAAAATCGTTCAATTCCGGATAATTGTTATGACAAGTTGCGCAGGAAGTTTGATATTTCCGCGAAAAAGCGGGTATCGCCGAGGCCTTGGGTGCAAGGGCCAGAATCCACAACAGACAACCAGCCATCAGAATCGTTGATATCACACTGACCTTTGCAACTCGATGCATCTCAACCCTCCCTTATTGAACTGTGCTTCTCGGACGGACGCCTCATGATCCGCCGCGCCGTCACGTATGCGATCATGGCTTAGATGTCCCGGTGACACTGTGCTTTACAGCACAGTGTCACGTACCGTGCATCACGAGCGCTCTCTTGACTATCGACTGCCAAGATTTTTTAGTTTAGGCGCCCCGACCGTCTAAGTTACCTGGGAGGAAAACAGAAAGTAGGCCAGCAATTACATCGGAAGCGTTACTTGCATGTCAGGAAGGGCTTATCGGAAAAAACTTGGACGACGGACCTCTCGACGTTCTGGTTCCACCAGACTATGTTCTGGCGGGCTCCCCTTCGAAACTCAGGGTAAACAAAGTAGAGCCCGCACCCGGTCATCGCAAATTTTTGTTGAAGAACTCCAGCGTTCGGCTCCAGGCTAATTCTGCCGCGGCTTTGTCATAACGCGGAGTCGTGTCGTTGTGGAAGCCGTGATTGGCTCCTTCATATATATACGCCGTGTAATTGACGTGATTGGCTTTCAACGCGGTCTCGAATGCGGGCCATCCGGCGTTGACCCGGTTGTCGAGTCCTCCATAGTGAATGAGCAGAGGCGCTTTGATCTTGGCGACATCTTCGGCGGATGGCTGCATTCCATAGAACGGCACGGCGGCGCCGAGATCGGGCATGCGGACGGCCAGGTTATTCGCCACGCCCCCTCCGTAACAGAATCCCACGACTCCAATTTTGCCGGTGCATTCCGGATGCGATTTCAAGTAGGACGCGGAAGCTGCCCAGTCTTCCATCATTTTCTTTTGATCCAGCTTGGCCTGCATCGCAACTCCCTTTTCGTCGTCACCGGGATAACCGCCCAAGCT
>JAOAPW010000286.1 GCA_025463105.1 Candidatus Acidiferrum typicum
AAAATCCAGGACGAGGCGCGCCGGATTGTCCAGGCGCGAAGTCTGGTAGCGGAGTTCCCCGTTACCAGAGATGCGCACCGTGGTGCGCTGCGCCGCGTGGGAAACCTCAACGCCTGAAATCGACGACAATGGCCCTGCCGTGCTCGTCATTACCTCATGAGCTACCTGCGCGCTCGCTGGGAATGCGGTCAGAACGCCCCCCGCGAGTAACAGGCAGCCGAACCGGAAGGCTGGCCACTTGGTCTTCATTGCTGTTCTCCTGGACTTGGATAAAGTCGCTTGGTCACTTGGCGTTCAAGGGGCTTGCCAAATGCGTCTTTGCCAACTTCTTGGAATGACACGGCCTCGAGGGTGATGTGTTGGACGGAGCCGTCATAAAGCTTGTCGCCTTCCCGCAGGAAATAAACGCGCTGCTGCGGGTTCGAAACGATCGCGATCATTCCATGAGCGCCACCCACGATTCCGTCGACGCGCAGGGTTCCAACCACCAATCCCGCTTTTCCTGGCGGCAGATTTTGCGGTATGCCCGTACCCTGAGAGGGCTTGTTCAAGAGAGGGTCGAAGGGATCGCGCCGCACTCCGGAAATTTTCGGCTCAGCGGGTTTTTCAACGGGCGGCTTGCCGGACTTTATTTCCGCTGGCGCCGCGGGACTTTTAACTGGAACTGGCGCCTTCACCGGAGCCGGAGCAGTCGCTGTTTTTTCCGGCGGATTCGGTTTGGCCGACACTTTAACTTGCTGGGTAGCCGGAGCCTTCGCTGGGGCCTTTTCAGGGGCCTTGGGTCGCTGCGCGGGCGCGGGTGAGTTCGCTGCAGCCGGAGCGGGAGCGGGTTGCGAAGCTGCGGGAGGCTTGTTCAACTGATCGCTAATTTTTGATGGCTGCACGTTCGGGTGGTCCTGCGCTGACGCGCAAGTCACCAGAACCGCCGGCATGGCCAGCAGCAACAGAGTTCGCGAAAGTAGTGCGGATCGCATAGTCAGTCGGCTCGATTCCGCCTAACGACGGGCGGGTTGATTCTTTCCGGCCGGGGCAGGTGCCGCTTCCGCCGGCTTGCTGAAAAATGTCGTGACCAGACAGCTGCCTGTCACGGTGGTGCCTGGCCGCAATGGATATTGCGAGTTCTTTGTATCGGTAAATCCGCTAAAGCTCAGATCGCCAACATTAATAATCCGGGACAACCGGCTCAGCCGCGAGAAAAAGTCTTCAATATTGAAATACGGCCCGTCCACCGTAATTTGAAATGGCAGCTCGTAGTGATATTCCTTCGGCACAACCGCGTTGGCGGTCAAGGTGCGGATCTGGACTCCGGAGGCCGACGCCGCGCCCTGTATGAGCCGCATGAATTCGTCCAATTCCTTCTCTTCAGGGACGATTGTCTTCAACGTATCCAATTGCTTTTCGAGCGCCGCCATTTCCAGCTTGAATTCCGCGTAGCGCCGTTCGTACACCTGCAACTGGGCTACTTGCTGGTTCAAGTCGGTTTCCTGCATATGATGTTGCTGTAGCGAGCTTCGCATGGCCGCCACGGGAAACATCGGCACATACTCTCCCGCGCCAATAACCAGCAGAGCGAGCGCGAAGAAAACCAGCGCCTGGAGATACCATGGATATTCGCGAAATGAGATGGCCATCGATATCCCCTAGAGGTTCCCCCCCGGGCGCTTCGCGGGAGCAGCGGGCGAGCCGGGAGCTGTTGGATTGGGATTGGGACTTGCCGTGGCTGTTGTGGTGGACGCAGCGGTCGGGCTCGGCGGAGCGAATTGCGCCGTCAGTGTGAATATGAATAACTGCACGGCTTTATTGGTCGTGTCCTGGTGCGACTCTTTAATTTCCACCTGTTGAAAATATCCGGAGCGCTTCAATTGCGTGATGTAATTGGCTACCGCGTCGATCGACCCGGCGGAACCGACAATGGACAATACATCGGCTTTGCGGCTCACTGAGGTCAGCCAAACCGTATCCGTGCGGCCCACGGTGTTCGCAATAGCATCCAGAAGCTGCTGGCCTCCGGTGCGGTTCCGCTGCAATTCCTCGATCACCGAAATTTTTTGCTGCAGGACGGCCTTTTGCTTTTCAAAGTTGTCTACTTGCTGTTTAAGTTGTTCCAGGCGAGCCTTCTCACCGCGCTGCTTTTGAATGTGGGCCAGCACCTGTTTGTCTTCCTTCTCCATCTGCCAGTAATGGATGTAGAGAAGTCCAAAACTAAAAACGAGAGCCACAAGGAGAAACACCAATTGCAAAGTAGCTTCCAGCGGCACTGCCTGGCGTACCGCTTTCGGTCGTGATCTCCCCAGCAGGTTGATACGGATCATGGTTCGTCGAAGCTCCTGAGCGCCAGACCTACGGCGATTGCCAGGCGCGGGGCGAGTTCCCTGATTTGTTCTTCATTGTGCCGCGCCGGATTGATCACGATCTTACGAAACGGATACATTTCCTCGACGGGAATCGCGAACTCTTCCCGCAACACGTCCATCAACCCGGGTACGCGGGAGCTTCCCCCAGCGACCACAATTTTCTGGATACTCTCGCCAGTGGCCGTGGCGCGGAAGAAATCAAACGTCTTCTGGATTTCGAGGACCAGAATGTCGGTGACGGATCGCAGAATAGTTCCGCGGTGTTCCTCGGCGACGCCGGCAATGTCCTCGCCCTTTTTCAATCGCTCGGCATCTTCGTAGCTGAGGTCAAGCTCTTTCTGCAGCGCGTCGGTGTACTGGTTGCCTCCCACCGAGACGTCGCGCGTAAACAAGGGAATCCCGCCGCGCACGATATTGATGTTCATGACGCTGGCCCCGATGTTCAGCAGCGCAACGGTTTGCCCCGGATCAGGGTCATAGTTCACTTCGTAACTGTTCTGCAGGGCAAAAGCGTCGATGTCCACGACCGTCGAATTCTTTCCGGACTGCGCCAGCACATTCGTATGATTCAGGATCTTGTCTTTTTTCACAGCCACCAGCAGGACATCCATCTGAGAGTCGACCGATTCCAGAAGCTGGTGGTCGAGATTCACGTCCGCAATATCGAAGGGAATGTGCTGACTGGCTTCGGACTGGATGCGATCATACAACTCGTCTTCAGTCATCATCGGCAGACTGACTCGCTTGACAATGACGGAGTGGCCGGACACGGCGGTCGCCACGTTCTTGGTCTTGATCTTTTGCGTTTCGAAAATATTGCTGATCGCTCCCGCTACCAGTGGCGCGTCCATGATGGCGCCGTCGACGACAGTGTCCTGCGCCAGCGCCTCCAGACCGAAACTCACAAGTTCGTAGCCTTGTTTGGTGCTCTTCAGCTCGACTGCCTTAATCGAACTCGAGCCGATGTCCAAGCCGACCAGAACTTTTTTTTGTCCGCCGCCAAACATATTCGAGACCCCTCTAGGAATCCCCGCTACTTACCGAAACTCAAACTTTTGAACTAAGCGATAGTACTTATTCGATCTCCGGGCAAACTTACAACCCACTGGCCGCGGTGGACCAGATTCGCCATTTCATCGCCAGTCAATTCCGGCGGTTGGCTTGGGCATTGCAGCCAGTTGCAACTTTCTGCATGCTGCCCTTTTTTGTCATTCGATCTGAGTACCCCGACCGGAGCCCCATCACGCCCGCAGTCTTTTTGGCGAAAAATCCCTCGTGTCGTGTCAGAGGGAAAACCCGCCTGCACTGTGAATCTCGCATCCGGGACCAGCAGTGTCAAGCAAACGGATTCGCATGTTGTTGTGAAGAATACGGGTTAACCACCTGAGCGTGCGGACAGGAAAAGGACAGAAACCACTAGATATATGGTTTTATAACTACTAGGACTACTAGAACTAGTATGGGCTGCGCTAGGACCTTTTTAGGCACTTTAATCTGCCCTTACCGATTCAGCCCCAGAGTGTTCCAAATAGTATCGATGCGCAATTTTATACGCGAGTCCATTACGATCTCATCCGGCCACGGACGCCGGAATCCTTCGCTCTCCCATTTGCGCGTCGCGTCGATCCCCATTTTCGAACCATAATCCTGAAGGCGTGAGGCATGGTCGAGCGTATCCGCCGGCCCCATGACAAATTCCACGTCCCGCTGAGGATCAATGGCGCACAGCGATTTCCAGACCACTTCACGGGAGTTCTGCACATCCACATCGTGGTCAACGACGACGACAACTTTGGTGAACATGGCCTGTCCGAGAGACCAAATCGCGTGCATGATTTTCCTGGCATGACCAGGATACGACTTGCGAATCGAAACAATCATCAAGTTATGAAACACGCCCTCGGCCGGCATGGCCACATCCAAAATTTCCGGATATTGCATTTTCATGACCGGAAGAAAAACGCGTTCCACGGCATGCCCCATAAAAAAATCTTCCTGCGGCGGAGGCCCGACGATCGTCGTGAGGTAAATCGGATCGCGTCGGTGGGTAACGCAAGTCACGTGGAACACAGGAAACTCGCCTTCGAGCGAATAAAAACCCGTGTGGTCTCCGAATGGCCCCTCCGTGCGCATTTCCGCCAGATCGACGTAGCCTTCGAGGACTATTTCGGCGTTGGCCGGAACTTCAAGATCGCAAGTTTCACAAGAAACCATTTCCACCGGCTCACGGCGCAAAAATCCCGCGAACATCAGTTCATCGAGATCCGGGGGGATCGGCAAAATGCCCGACAAGCAGGTCATGGGGTCCGACCCGATTGCCACCGCGACGTCGATGCGGCCGTCCGGTTTTGCCGCACGCGCCCGCCGGAAATGTTCTGCGCCATGTTTCTGCGTTTGCCAGTGCATGCCGGTTGTGCGTTCATCATAGACTTGCATGCGGTAAACCCCGACATTGCGCTTCCCTGTTTCCGGATTACGAGTGATGACCAGAGGCCAGGTGATAAAACGTCCCGCATCTTTCGGCCAGCACTGCAGAATCGGAAATTCCAGCAACGAAAAATTATCGCGGCGGATTATTTCCTTGCATGGTCCGGTCTTGACGGATTTCGGGAAGAAAGAACCCAGCTCCGCCAGTTTCGGCAACATTTTGATTTTATCGAGCAAGCCTTGGGGCGACTGCATGTCGAGGAATCCGCGGATGCGCGTCGCCACTTCGTCAACATGAGAAACTTCCATCGCGAGATTCATGCGGCGCTCGCTGCCGAGCATGTTAATCAACAACGGAACGCGCGAGCCTTTGGGCCGCTCGAACAGCAGCGCCGGTCCACCAGCCCGCGTCACGCGATCAGTAATCTCCGTAATTTCCAGGACAGGATCAACTTCCGCGGCAATGCGCCGCAGCTCACCTTCTTTTTCCAGCTTCCGGATAAATTCGCGCAAGTCTCTGTAAGCCAAATCGCCCTCCGCAACGCGACACTCTAGCACGAATTCGTGAATGAAGAATTCTTGCAACAGCCACGCAGGTTTGTTAGCGTAAGGTCCAGAGCGGGCGTCGTACAATGGCAGTATAGAAGCTTCCCAAGCTTCGGACGTGGGTTCGATTCCCATCGCCCGCTCCAACAGCTAAGAAAGTACAACACTTACAACGCACTTGACTCCAATTCAGCTACTTGACTCCAATTGACGGTCAACATGCTGCTCAATTCGTGCTGCCAGCGATGAAACAGCAACACGTTGGGCATCACCAATGACATGCGAATAACGGTCGAGTGTGACCCTAGCATCACTGTGTCTCAACTGCTTCTGAACGACGCTAGGAGCAGCGCCGCCTTCAAGAAGTTCGCTTGCGATTTGATGTCTGAAGGCATGTAAACCTGACCGTGGAATCCCACACGCGTCTTGTGAAGGCCACAGACTGTATTGAACAACTTTCCCAATAGCGTGAGTGTTTCCATTCCGATTGACGAACAGGAAACCGGAAGGATTATCGCGCCACTGATGTTGAAGAAAGTTCTGAAGACGCTTTCCCAATTCATCCGGCATTGGTACGGCGGCTGTGCTGGCTTGGCTCTTCGTTGGTTGCACTTTGCGCGTGCGCGAGTCAACCGAACGCCGAACATGGATTAGCTTCCGCTGAAAGTCGCAATCAGCGACCTTCGACCCAAGCATTTCCGAAGCCCGCAGTCCCGTCATTCCCAACACTGAAAACATCGTTGTATACGGTTCCTTGGAACAAGCGATGATGTTTCCTGCCTGCAATGCGTCGAAGGAACGTACTTCACGTCCAATACTTTTCCTTGGAAGTGTCAGTTCCCTTCTTGAAATTTGCCCGCACGCATAGCCGAAAGTTTTTGCTGAACTGAGAACGCTAGACAGAGTGTTCAATATATTTTCTATGGTCTTGCGTGTGCGTCCACCTGTTGCCAGTGCCGTGACGAACGCTTGAACAGTTCGATTGCTAACGTCAGTCAGAGCGCAGTCACCAAGACGCGGAATGATGTGCGAATTGATGTGACTCTCTAACGCACGTTGTGAACTGGCTGCCTGATGCACAGCAATCTGCGTCAGCCATTCAGGTATGAAGTCTTTCAAC
>JAOAPW010000329.1 GCA_025463105.1 Candidatus Acidiferrum typicum
ATCTCCCGATTGGCGGGTTTAACAGACGCCAATCGGGAGATTGGCGTTCCCGGGACCTTCACTCGGATTTTATTTGACCGCCCACGCGAAATGCTCCTCGCCCAGTTGAATCTCCAGCAGACCCTCCGCGGGAAGTAAATCCACGGGCAGCCCGCCTTCCCAGATCGCCACGCCGAGCGAAATTGATTTCCGGTCACCCAGAATGAACATCTCTTTGGCGACAGATACTTCCAGTATCTTGTCGCAGGCGACTTTCACCACTTCATCCGGTCCCAGCAGGCAAAGATCGCGCGATTCAACCAGATAGCCGCTCACGCGCCCTTCTTCCAGATGCACCACGACGCGTAGTTCCTGGTCGGCGCGAATCGTGATCCGGAATTCGGCATCTCTCAGTTCGCAAAGCGCTTCTGAAAATACATCCGCACGAATGTGGAAACGCTTTTCATCGAATCCATAGCGCAGCTCATGAAGCAGCAACAACCGCCCATGCATCGAACTGTTTCTTCGATCCGCGGAATACAGTCCGGCGCCCATCCATTCAAAGTAGGTCGATTCGCGGCCATCCACTTTCACGTTTAAGTATGCCGAGGGCGCCAGTACCAGTGCGAGTTCCGGCTGCCGTTTGATCGGCTCAGCCAGGACGTCAGGGGCTTCCGACCCCAGCGCGAGATACACTTCGGTCAGCAGCTTGCGGTAAAATGCGTCGAACTCCGCATCATTAGCTGAGCTGTGTTCCGGGCCATACCACCAGCACCAGTCGCTTCCTTCGGCACCCAGCAGAGCTTCATAGGCTTTTGCGAGCTGTTCGGGATTTGGAGCTCGGGGAAAACCTTTGGCGGCGTACCCTGCTTGTTGCGTGTAGAAATCGCGCGCTCGACGCAAGTGGTCCCACGCCAATACGTCTTCGCCCGAACCGATCCACACATCGAAATTGGCATTGATCCACGACGCGGGAAAAATTCCATTATTTTTGGGGATTTCTCCCGCAGCGGCAACCGCCTCGCTCGCGGTGAGGGCACGAATATCCGGATCGTTTTCGACGCGGCGGTAAAATTGCCTTAGAAATTCCCGGCCGTTTCCGGCGTAATACTCCCACGCATTTTCGCCGTCGAGAATCAAGGAGATCGTAAGCGGACGCCCAGTCTGCACGCGATCGCCAATAGCGCGGATTCGGTTGTGCAAGTCCTCCGCAGCGGCCCTGGCATCCATACGGCTGTAGACAAACCCGACGAGATCGGAAAGGTAGTGGTCGCGGAAAAATCCAACCATTTCGCGGCCGCCGACACGCACTCGCAGCGGGGAGTAAAGCTTTTCCGCGTTGGACGGCACCCCGGCGCCGTCGCGCCCAAATCCCACGCGGAGCGTGTGCCCCAGCACTCCTTCGTCCGTGGCGAACCATTTAAATCCAAGTTCGGCCGCGATCGACAAGGCCTGCTCAGATACAGAACCTTCCGAAGGCCACAGTCCATCTGGAACACGCCCGAATACGCGCTCATGATACCGGCGTGCGCGTACGAGTTGTTCGCGCGCGTCCTCCGGATGCCGGAACGCCGGCACCGGCAGCGGCGTCCCTGGGTTTGAGACGCGCGCAATATCGCTATCGCACAACAACGGAAGGATCGGGTGGTAAAACGGCGTCGCTGAAATCTCGATCTGCCCTGTCGAAGCCGCGTGGCGGTACTCGGGCAGCACACGTCCGAGCAGTTCGATCTGTTTCGCGCGAAGGTCCTGCTTATCCTGCTCGGTGAAGTCGCTTCCTTTACGTGACAGGCGCGATACGACCGGATCGCTCGCCAGATATTCCTCATCCATCCAGGCTAGCTGCGAAAGCACTTGCAGGTCGCGCCAGTCGCGTTCGCCAAGGCTTTGCGCGGCGCGCTGCTGGCCTTGCGCATGCACCCATTGATGGAGTTCTATGAATCGCGGCCATCGCGCCAGCAAATGATCGTAGTTCAGCTGAAATGCGCGAACTAAAATTTCGCATTTGTCATCCGGCGTCAGATCCCTCGTGGGCCGGAACGCCACCTCAAACCACGGCTCGTTGAATTGTCCGCTGGCGTATTCCTCGAGTTGCGCGCCGAGTGATGGAACTACGTTGAAAGTTGCATGCACGCGCGGAAATTCTTCCAATACACGAACCATTCCCCAGTAGTCCTTGAGTGCGTGCAGTCGAGTCCACGGTAGAACATAACGGCCGCTGGACGGATCGCGATATTGCGGCTGGTGCATATGCCAAAGAATCATCAGGTGAACGCGGTTCATCGGGGGGACGGCTCCGTCTCCCGATTCATGGGCGTGCTAGAATGTCGGCTGCTCTCGATGCGCCTCATTGACCGGTACATCTGCCGCCAAGTCTTCTCCCACGCGTTGCTGGGGCTCGGAATTTTTTCGTTCGTCTTTTTCGTGCCGCAATTGGTTCGCTTGATGGATTTAGTCGTTCGGCGCTCGGCGTCATGGCAGACTCTGGGCATTCTTTTTCTGTGCACGCTTCCTGGAATTCTCATTTTTACTCTGCCGATGGGCGTACTGGTCGGCGTGCTGATTGCGCTCGGGCGCATGTCCGCTGATAGCGAACTTATCGCCATGAGCGCTTTGGGCTTCGGACGCCGCCGGTTGTTAGTGCCAATCGGCATGCTCGCCGTGGGCGCAACCCTGATCACTTTTTGCATGACGCTCTGGCTTGGACCTCTGTCCGTTCGTACCTTCCGCGTGCTGGAGGACCGCCTGCGTACCGGACAAGCTTCCTTCCAGGTTGCGCCGCGTGTGTTCGACGAGCGATTTCCACGACTGGTTCTCTACGTGAACGATATCGACTCAACCGCCACGCGCTGGAAAGGCGTCTTCCTTGCCGGGACGGACGTAACCGATATCTCACGCCTCACTCTGGCGGAGGAAGCGATTGTAATTGCCGACCGCAACGAGGGCAAGCTGGAGTTGCACCTTCGCAACGGAAGTACCCACGAATTCTCGCCCAGCGAGCCGGGCAATTATTCACTCTCCGCTTTCGCTGCGCGAGATTTGCCGGTCGAGGCTCGCGGCCTCGAAGCTGGGCCCGCGTCCGTACCGTCTGTTCCCGGCCGCACAATGCGGACTCTATTTCAAGAACGCCGCGCCGGCGCCCGCGATGTCAGTGTGGAGATTCAGCGCCGGCTTTCATTCCCTTTTGCCTGTATTTCATTCGCGCTGCTCGCCGTGCCCCTCGGAGCGCGTCCGCGGCGCGGCGGACGTGCCGCCGGTTTTTTGATCACGCTGCTGCTCATCTGCGGATACTACTTGATGTTTACAATTGGAGCCGGATTGGCGCGCCAGGGCACGTTGCCGGTCTGGGCTGGCATCTGGTCGGCAAATGCGCTCACAGCCGCGCTCGGATTATTTCTCTTGCCGCGTCTCGAACGCATGCCAGGCGGCAACTGGTGGAGCGCCGCATTCGCATCTATCGCCGGCTGGCGCATTTGGAAAATCTTTCTCCGGGAAGATCCGCTCGCGCAGAACGGGAACCCGGGTGCAAGCTCTAGTCTGAGCCCGCCGAGATCAAACCCGACTTCCACTTGGACCCTGCCCGGATCAAATCCAGCACCTGTTGCCGGCCAGGCGCCGCGCCGCGGCCCGTTCACAAAACGCAGGGGCCGGGGAGGCATCCCGCAACTGCTGGACATTTATCTGGTGCGTAGTTTCCTCTACTACTTTTTCCTGTTGACCGTCGGTTTCATATTGCTGTTCGAGGTGTTCACGTTTTTCGAGCTATTGGATGACATCGCGCAGCATCGCACGCGGCTGCTCGATGTCATCAATTATTTCATCTATCTGGCGTGCTATTTGTTTTATCAGCTTGCTCCTCTGGCCGCTCTCGTGGCTGTGCTGGTCACTCTTGGGATCATGACCAAGAACAATGAACTGGTCGCCTTCAAGGCTGGCGGCATCAGCCTTTACCGAATTTCTCTTCCACTTTTGTTGGCGGGACTTCTGTTGACTGGCGCACTTATCGGACTGGATGATACCTATCTGCCTTACGCCAACCAGCGCCAGGATGCTCTCCGCAACCAGATCAAGGGACGTCCCGCGCAAACCTATTACCAGCCACGCCGCCAGTGGATCTTCGGGCAACACACGAAGGTTTATAATTACGAATTCTTCGATCCGGACCAACAACTTTTCGGTAATCTCAATGTCTTCGAGTTGGACCCCGCGACGTTCGACATCAAGCGGCGCGTCTTTGCATCCCGCGCTCATTGGGATAATCAACAAGGCGTATGGATTCTGGAGTCCGGCTGGGTCCGCGATTTCGATCACGGCCAGGTTTCGCGCTATGAGCCTTTCCTGGCCAATGCGCTCAGGGAACTTAACGAGCCTCCCTCATATTTCAATCGCGAGGTTCGACAGTCCTATCAGATGACCTGGTGGGAGTTGAGGCAATATATCAGCGATCTTCGCCAGGCGGGATTTGACGTCGCGCGACTTTCGGTGCAATTGCAGAAAAAACTTTCCTTCCCGCTCATTGCTCCGATCATTATTCTGCTGGCAATTCCCTTTTCGATTCTTGTGGGAACACGAGGCGCCATCGGGGGTCTCGCCACCGGAGTAGCAATAGCGATCGTGTATTGGGCCGCATCGGCGCTTACGGAGGCGATGGGTTCCGTCGGCCAGTTGCCGCCGCTGCTTGCCGGATGGGCTCCCGACACAATTTTCGGTTTTCTGGGCCTGTACTTCTTCTTGAAAATGCCCACGTAGCGAAGCTCCTGGCGCGGCCTTCCCGCTCGCCGCGCAGCTTTGGCGGGCGAGTGGCACGTCGGCTACGGGCTCGGCTTGGACTCAACCGAAAAGATCGCATCCTCCCCCAACACGGACCACGCCAGTTTGACAATGGCGAGGTCCTGGATCAGAATCACCGAAAAGTGGTGGGAGGTGCAGCATGACCACCCTGACTTGCCATAGTTGTGATTCCCCTGGCGACGGAAATTGTGCAGGCTGCCACGGCACAGGAAGAATCGCAGGAGACGATATTCGCGCCGCATTCGGAGATGAATCCTCTTGTAGCATGTGCCATGGTAGCGGCGAATGCCAGATTTGCAGCGGCACCGGAGAAATCGAAGTTGGCGGCGAAGGTTAATGCTGATCCGCGCAGTCCACGCGCTGATCCTCACGAATCTCGAGACAAGTGTGCGTTCTATGTGCGCGAATCCCTGAAATGTATCGCTGCATGAAGGCCTCCGTTATTCCCACTACATAACACGCTGTGATGCCGCATTGTAGGGGCACGGCATTGCCCCGCCCCTACAATCCAGGAAACACTCGGAGCTCTGTGTTGACAGGTGCGTGGCGCGTCGGCTACGCGCCGTCGCCAGAGCGCGGTTTTCGCGCGTCGGCGACTTGGAGCCAGCCGGAGTAACGGGTGCGGGCTCTACTTGGAGCGCGCCGGAGTAAATGTTAAATTCAATTTCCAGCTTTTCTAATAGCGGATTTAGAGTTGAACCAGCATTTTTATTCACGATTGGAACGCTATTTGAAATATGAGTGAACACCCACTTTCTTCCGCCAAATCGACATCCATTGCCATCCTGGTTGCCGGCGCGTTCTTCATGGAAAATCTGGATGGTACGATTATCGCTACGGCATTGCCGCAAATTGGCCGGTCTTTCCACGTAAATCCCGTTGATCTGAATATCGGCATGACCGCCTACCTGCTGATGCTCGCGGTCTTCATTCCCATCAGTGGGTGGTTTGCGGACCGCTTCGGGGCGCGCACCGTATTCGTGTCCGCCATCGTGGTCTTTACGCTGTCCTCGATCCTGTGCGGACTAAGCGGCGGCCTTTTGCAATTTACCGCAGCTCGCGTCATGCAAGGCATTGGAGGCGCGATGATGGTTCCTGTCGGGCGCCTCGTGGTACTGCGCACTACCGAAAAACATAATCTGATTCATTCCATCACTTACATTACCTGGCCGGGACTCGTGGCTCCCGTCGTGGGCCCTCCCGTCGGCGGTTTCATTACCACGTATGCTTCCTGGCACTGGATTTTCTTTTTGAATGTGCCGCTCGGCGTGCTGGCTGCTGCGCTGGCCGCGTTTTGGATACCCAATTCCCGCGAGGATCACGTCAAGCCCTTCGATTGGCTCGGTTTCGTTCTCTGTGGCAGCGGATGCGTGGCTTTCATGTACGGCCTGGAATTAATTGGACGTCAAAACACTCCGTGGAGGGCCGCATCCGTTTTTCTGGGAGTCGGAAGCGTTCTGGGCATTCTGGCGATTCTCCATTTCCGGCGCGCACCCGCTCCCATCATCGACCTGATTTCGCTCAAGATGAAAACATTTGCGATCACCATCGGAGGAGGTTCCCTTTTCCGCATCGCGATCAGCGTATCTCCGTTTCTGCTTCCTCTCATGTTTCAGGTCGGCTTTGGACTCAACGCTTTTCAATCCGGCATCCTGATGCTGGGTCTTTTTGCCGGCAATCTGGGAATGAAGACTGTCACCACACCGGTGCTAAGACGCTTTGGATTTCGCTCCGTGCTGATCGTCAACGGAATTCTGACGGCGCTGCTGATGCTTGGTTGCGCGGTGCTGACGCCGCACACCCCGCGAATTGTAGTTCTTGCCGTGTTGTTCGTGAATGGCTTGTGCCGCTCGATGCAGTTTACGAGTCTCAGCACCATTGCCTTTGCCGACATTCCAAAATCGCAGTTGAGCTCCGCCACGAGCTTCTCCAGCATGGTGACCCAACTCAGCATGGGAACAGGAGTCGCGGCGGGCGCCATCGCGCTGCGATTTGCCGCTCTGCTGAATCGCAATCCGAGCGGCACTCCGAGCGTCGCGGATTTCCATGTAGCGTTCATTCTGGTTTCGATCCTGACTTTGCTCGCTGTAATTGATTGCTTTACGCTCGAACCGCAAGCGGGCGCGGAAGTCAGCGGCCATCGGGTGAGTTACACCTAAAGCTCATTGCATAATTTCTTGCGTGACCGTGGGAAAATGCCCCGCCTCTGAAAGAGGCCGGCTACAACAACCATCCTTGCACCGCGTGTAGGGGCACGGCATGCCGTGCCCGTGCGTCCAGCAGCATACCGCCGGGTGCGGGCTCTCCTTGGAGCCCGCGTAATAATTGTGTTACCGTACGCGCACCCTCCAACGCCTCGACGCTAAGGCGGAGGTCCCGAACAAAACTAGTTTCTGAGGAGAAGCGAATGAAGAAATTTCAACTCGTTGTTGCCGCCACCACGCTATCGATCGCAGGGGCATTTCTGGCTCTCGCGCAGCAACCTGCACAGACTCCCCCGCAACCCATGAGCTTTTTCATCACCAGCGCTGGTTCGGGCCATGGAGCCAATCTCGGCGGCCTGGCAGGCGCTGATAAAATCTGCCAGACGCTCGCTACCGCGGCTGGAAGCACAAAGACTTTTCACGCTTACATGAGCACGCAAGGTCCGAACGCCGTAAACGCGCGAGACCGCATCGGCAGTGGTCCCTGGTATAACGCCAAAGGCGAAAAAATCGCCAACAATCTCGCGGATTTGCATGGAGACACGCTGGAACTCGCGCGCCTCGGCAACAACCTCGGAAAAATTTCCGGGCTCACCGAAAAAGGCGGCACGATCCCTGGTCGCGGCGACACACCCAACCAGCACGATATGCTCACAGGCTCGCAGACAGATGGCACGGCTTACAAGGATGCTGCCGATCACACTTGCGGCAACTGGACCAGCGAGACGACGGGCACCGCGCAGCTCGGCCACTTTGACCGCAGCGGCGGCAATAACCAGTCCTGGAATTCAGCGCACCCGAGCAGAGGCTGCAGCCAGGACAATCTGGTGAGCACAGGCGGCGCCGGCTTGTTCTATTGCTTCGCGATTAATTAACGATTATGTAACTGGCAAAGCAAGCTGTCTATTACTTGTGTTCTCTAGTTAACATCTGTGGTATAACACATAAGCTACCTGACAGGGGCGGGCAATCCATTCTCAAGGTGAACTAACCCAACCGCCCCTGTTTTTCCCTGAAGTCATTTCTGATGTTCGCTTCGCTCTTTCCGGAATAGCCGACTCCCACCCGCTTCCGTCCACGATACCAACGTAAATACTGCATTCGCTCAAGCGCAACCGTGTCGACACGAAAAATTGCCCGGCGAGGACACTTCATGCTAAGAATGAGCTGAGAAGTCTGCCGAAACCTGACATTACTTATTGACTTCTAACGCGTGACGGTCCTTATTCGACGGAGGAACTATGCCGGCAAAATCGATTTTGACATGCCTCGGAGCAGCAATTCTTTTTTTGGCGCTTCCCGCGCGGAGCCAGGAATCAATGCAAGGCCGTGGGGCCATCCAATTGCCGGATGGCGAAGCCAAGGAAATCGTTCAGACGGCGTGCGCCGCATGTCATAGCCTGGGCAACATCACCAACTCGGGCCACTCGCCCGAGGAATGGAAAACCACCGTCGCCATGATGCTCAACGTCGGCGCAAACGTGCCAAAGGACAAAGTCGACACGGTGCTCAATTATCTGATCACAAATTTCCCCGAAAGGCCCGCGCCTCCAGCCGTGACGGTTCCCGGAAATGTGGAGGTCTCCTTCAAGGAATGGAAAGTCCCCACGCCGGGATCGCGGCCACACGATCCGCTCGCCGCGCCTGACGGCACGATCTGGTACACGGGACACATGGGCAATCTGCTTGGCCACATTGACCCAAAGACGGGCGACATCAAGGAATATCATCCCACCACCCCGGGCTCGGGTCCGCACGGCCTGGTGATGGATAAGCAGAGCAACATCTGGTTCACGGCAAACTTCAAGGCCTATATCGGCAACCTCGACACAAAAACCGGCAAATTTACCGAATACCCCCTCGACCCCGAAGCTCGCGATCCACACACGCCCATCTTTGATCAGAAGGGAACGCTCTGGTTCACCGTCCAAGGGGCCAATATGGTGGGGCGGCTAAACACGGAAACAGGTGAGTCAAAGCTTGTGACTTCGCCCACGCCAAAGTCGAATCCCTACGGCATGGTGGTCACAACGAAAGGCATCCCGTACTTTGTCGAATTCGGCGCCAACAAAATCGCCAGCATCGATCCCGAAACAATGGCGATTCATGAATATCTTTTGCCGGACGAAAACGCTCGCCCACGCCGCGTTGCTATTACGAATGACGATGTCCTCTATTACAGCGACTACGGGCGCGGCTATCTGGGCCGTTTCGACACCAAAACCGGTAAGATGACCGCCGAGTGGCTTTCCCCCGGCGGACCTAAATCCCGGCCGTACGGAATCACCATTGTGGACGGCATCGTCTGGTACAGCGAAGCGGGAGTCCGGCCCAATACGCTCGTGCGCTTCGATCCCAAAACAGAAAAATTCCAAACCTGGGTAATCCCCGCAGGTGGAGGCGTCGTCCGCAATATGATGCATACCACCGACGGCAAACTGGTCCTCACCGAAAGCGGCGAAAATGTTGTCGCGCTCGTGACTATCAAGAACAGCGACAAAATGGCGATGGATAGTAACAAGTAACATAGATAATAATTTCTGAGTTTTGATCGGTCCCTTTCTTGAGGTCCGCCCAGACCATGTATATTGCCATTGCCTTTTTGGCCCTAGTCGCATCGCTGCTTATCCAAATTTTCTTTTTTGGTCCACGAAAATTCCGAGACCGGGCAAAAATGCTGACAGAGTACGCGGCAAAGAAGGGATATCGTCTGGCGAACCCTTCTATTGCGCAAATGACGAACAATTCTTCCGCGCGGGACATTCTGACAAATCCATCTTTAAGGTCCTATATCAAAGGATCAGACGGTATTGCCGATATTGAGGGTCTTGAAAGAGGCACAGACGATCCGTTTGCATTCACGTGTAGCATGCGGTCAAAAGACGTGGTGATCTTCGATCTCAGTGTGTCATCTCAAAGGGCTGATGATAAGGGGAACGCTATCCACTATAAGGTCGCAAAAATAGCAACTCAGGGTTTGCCTCGATTCTCGCTAGGGAGGCACTCCGTTGTAGACGCAGTGCAGAATGTCGTCGACAAACTAACAGGTAAGCCTAAGTCAAGTATCGAGGTGGATCCGAGCACTTATCCTGAATTTGCAAAACACTATTGGCTCAAGTGCTCGGATAGCGGCACAATTTTTGCCTTTCTGTCCCCTGGGAAAATAACCTTCCTCGGCAACACGACACTTGAAGGCGTCATTGCCACAAACTCACAATATTTTGTGTATTTTGAAAGCGGCAGGTTGCAGAGCGACAAGGACTGCGACATGTTTATCGCGACCGTGGAGAACCTCGTTTCTAATCTCCTGTGAAATAGCCCCGCGCACTCCCAATTGCTAAACGTGCAACGATTGTTGTATGCGATTCAACTAAAGAGTAGACTGCGTCCGAATATTGGGTGGGCTCGACGCACAGCAACTGGTTCGGTCAAAACTAAATATCGATAGGAGTGCTCCATGAGCGTTTCCGTTAGTGCGCCGGCAACTACACGATCTTCCGACGCGGTGATTGCCTACACGATCTTGCGTGTTTCGTTCGGCGCGAACATCATGCTCCACGGCGTGAGCCGGATTGTCATGGGCCACGCCGCATTCCTCGCGTACCTGACACACTATTTTGAAAAAGCTTCTTACATTCCGGTCAGCTTGCTGTCCGTCTTCGCCACCGTGCAGCCCTGGGTCGAGTTGATTCTGGGTTTGTTGCTTATGATCGGATTCGCTACCCGCTTCTCGCTGATCGCGGGCGGCCTGGTAATTATGTGCCTGGTCTTCGGCACCAACCTCGCGCAGGATTGGCTCGTCTCGGGTCTTCAATTAATTTATGCGTTTCTTTATTATTACCTTCTCGTCCATCTCGATCAAAATCGTTGTTCCATCGATGGAATGCGGAAGTAGTGGCGTTGTGCGCCATGAACATTGCGGCCATCCGGGTGAGAATTCAGTTATGCCCAGGACGCATTAAGCGCTGCGAGCCTTGTACGGGCAGGTTTCACCCTCTGTTCTAATCCTTTCTTTGGACAAATGATGTTATTACAAACGGCAGTCTCGATAGTTTCTTGGATCAAATCTTCCCAGGACAAATCTGTGTGCACCAGCGTCATGGAAATTCCGCGCATCCCACAGGAGGGGCAGTCGTAAACGAGTTCCACGGTTCGCACGGGACGACCAGGCAGAAGGTCCCGCCGTCCATTTTTGACAGGGATTAGATCACCCGCCTTTTGATAAAATCTTCCGCCACAATCAGGACAACTTATCCTGGCAATGCTTCCTGGACCAATTCGAAGCTGGTCCATCACCCAACAAATCATGAAATCTTTGCCGCACGTTGTGCACCTGCTGACGAATTCATAGTCCATAAATTATTCTTTCTTCAGGCTTCAGCGTCAATTACAAATCCTTCAGGTGAGAAGTTCCCGAAGGAGTAGCTAGTCATCCGCAAGGACTACGCGGCCCGATTGATCTTTAAACTGAGAGGGGAATGTTGGATTGGAGTGGCCAGCTTCGATCAGAAGATCTTCCTCAGCCTTCCGACTGGCAGCGGTTAACTTGAAACTAGTTCCGAGAGCGATCTGACTCAGTCTACCTATTCGTCGCGATCTCCAGATTGGGCCGATCGTTCAGGCAACCCGTTTGTTGCGGTTCACAATTTGCTCGTACGAGTTTTTAGGATTCAAGTTGAACTGCAGGCGTTCGCGAGACCGCAAATCGATTGCAAAAAATTCATTTCTTGAATGTTCAGCCAACTCCTGAATTCTACGTTGAGCGTCGAACTGTCCGGACACGCAGGCTCGCCAAATGGAACAACCGTCGGCGGATATCTCGAATATATCGTAGTTGCGTTGCAGGGACATGTGACCTCCTTGGGGCGGTGAGGTTCCGGGCGGATGCTCTTATATCCCGGGCATCTATGCCGTACAAGGTATAACAGCTGTTATACACAGCTTATCCACACTCTTATCCACACGCAAAATTAAGCGGACGAAATTGCACTGGGCCGTAGGCTATCCTACATAATTTTTCATTAGATTTTGGTGTTTTTAGTAGCGCCCGACCTTGCTTCGTGAAGGCGAAGCTGATGTTCGTCGCGACTTCGATTGGAATTATTGCGACTGCGAAAGCGTTGCGCCATTCGCGCAAGCTCGGGCGCGCGCAAGCATCAGTTCGCGTTCGCGCTCGTTTCGCGTCAGCGCTGCAGCACGCTCAAACTCCGCACGCGCCTCGGTAAAGCGGCCAAGCTTTCTGAGCAGGTCGCCGCGTACGCTCGGCAAGAGGTGATAGGACTTAAGCAAAGGCTCCGAGAGCAGCTCATCGATGATTTCCAATCCTGCGGCTGGACCATGAGCCATGGCGATAGCCACGGCGCGATTCAGTTCCACGATGGGCGACGGTGCCAACAGCGCCAATGCTTCGTAGAGTGAAACGATTCGCGTCCAGTCCGTCTCTTCCCCGGTACGGGCGCGTGCGTGACATGCGGCAATCGCAGCCTGCAGCGCGTAGGGGCCCAGCCTGCCGCCGAGCTTTTCAGCACGATCGAGCGCCGCGAGGCCTCGATGAATGAGGAGCTGATCCCAGAACGCGCGGTTCTGATCGAGAAGCAGAACAGGCTCCCCCGACGGGCCAGTTCGCGCGCGAGAACGTGACGCTTGGATCTCCATCAGCGCAACGAGGCCATGGACTTCTGGTTCACGAGGAGCGAGTTCCGCAAGGATTCGACCGAGTCGCAGCGCCTCTTCGCACAGAGCAGGCCGCATCCAATCGTCACCCGCAGTCGCCGTGTAGCCTTCATTGAAAATCAGGTAGAGAACTTCAAGCACCGATGAAAGTCGCGCGGCGAGATCCTCTCCACGTGGAACCTCGAAGGGGACGTGGGCCTCAGCAAGAGTTCGCTTAGCCCGAACCATGCGTTGAGCGACGGTAGGCTCAGGAACAAGAAATGCGCGCGCAATCTCATCGGTCGTCAGGCTACCAAGCAAGCGCAACGTGAGCGCAACGCGGGCTTCGGGGGTAAGAATTGGATGACAAGCGATAAACAACAAACGTAAAAGGTCGTCGCCGACATCATCGTCAATCGCAGCTTCGAGGTCGTGTACTGCCATCTCCTGCTTTGCCTCGATCTCGCGTCCGATTTCCTCGTGCTTGCGCTCGAGCCGTTTGTTTCGCCGCAGGAGATCGATTGCGCGATGTTTTGCGGTAGCCATCAGCCAGGCGCCCGGGTTGTCCGGAACACCTGACTTCGGCCACTTTTCAAGCGCGGCGACCAGAGCGTCTTGCGCGAGTTCCTCGGCAACACCGACGTCGCGCACAATTCTCGCAAGAGCTCCGATGATTCTAGCGGACTCAATCCTCCAGACCGCGTCAATCGCGCGATGCGTATCGGTAGACGTCACGGCTACCGATCACACCATCTTTAACGCGCCAGCGCAAGCCGGGTACCGGCCCCCCTTGTGCGCCAAGGCGACTGAAGCGAGGCGATAGTCGTTCCGACAAACAAAAAGACCCGGCATCGTTAAGACTGCCGGGTCCCAGGAACAGTACGGTACTCGAACGAGGAAGGGGCAAGAAATCGAGGTTTCTTACCCTAGGCTCGATCAGCCAGTGGTTAGAACGTGATGCCGGTACCCAACTTGATACTGTTTAACGACACTCCTTGCTTCCTCACTTGTCCGTAATCAAATTGCAATAACCGCAGGCCCAGACGACCCTCCCGGCGAAGGTGGTAATCGAGGCCTCCACCAAATTGCCAAGCGAATCCGGTAGTCGTCCCGTAATTTTGAACGTGAATTGTTCCAGCTCCAATCGTTCCTCGGACGAATGGCGTCAAAACACGATGGCCGATGGGATTTGCCTGAACACCTCCCGCATAAGTGAAAAGGTAGACTTGAGATTTATAAATGGCGTCCACGTTGCCAATCACGGCCAGGTAAGGGCGTACGTTCCCCATGACCTGCATGAAAGCGCCATTCGTATTGACCCGTGAAGTGGATACGCCATACCCGGAGAGATTCGCAGAATCATATTGGTACCCAGCCGCAAACTGAATCCGCGGCACTGTCCCTTGCGCGAATCCTGGATTAACTCTAGGACCTACTCGCGCGCCAACGGGTGTAGGGGTTGCGTCTGATGTTGATAGCGCTGCGGTCCGAACTTCCGCTACCTGGGCGGGACGAGGACAGACCATCGTATTCGAGCCCGAGCCGACTATGAATTCATTCGGTGCGATGAAATCGCCGGATTGGAGTGGCCGGCACTGATTCGGTGATTTAACATCTGCTTGACCAAAAGCTGCGCCGGAACAAAGCAACAGTATTGCAGCTGTGCGAGCCAGTTTCATCATCGTCTATTCTCCTGAAGTTGAAATCAATCCGAAGGGCAGTGGATCAAAGTATTCCCGCCCACTTTCGATCAGTTTTGCTTCCCAACAAAAGTAGTTGGTGGCTATGCTCATCAGAATGGAACCACCGTACTAGTGTATTCAGGTAGATAACGTACGGTAGGAATCGAAAACGGCGAAAGCTGCCCTAATGGAGGACCGAAGCAATCA
>JAOAPW010000381.1 GCA_025463105.1 Candidatus Acidiferrum typicum
ACGCGAGCCATCCTGAACCGGAAATGCTGAAATATCATCCCCTGGAAAAGTTTGGCTGCTCGCCGTGCCATGGCGGCAACGGACGCGCGCTGGACAGCGTTGAAAAGGCGCATGGCCGATACGAACATTGGCTCTGGCCTCTGAATTATCGCGAAAACTTTGAGGCCGGCTGCCAGCAATGCCACGCTTCAGACATGGTTACCGAGCACGCGCCCGTTCTGAACCACGCCAAGGCGCTTTACCGGGAAAAAGGCTGCATCGGTTGCCACCGCTTTCAGGGCTTCGACAATCAGGACGAACAACTGGTAAGCGCGCGTCAAATGATCGCGCAACTGGAGAATCAGAAGCAGGACGATCGGCTGCAAATCGCGGAACTCAATAAGAAGGGCGACACCGCCACTGACAACGAGGCCGCGAACCGCTACTACGGCCAAGCGACGAACCTCACGGTGACTGTATCGAGCATGGACGCGCAGATCGAGCAACTCGATCAGCGTTCGCATAACCTTTTGCAGGAAATCAAGAAAGTCGGCCCGGACCTGAAAGAAGTCCGGATGAAGATTCACAAGGAATGGATTCCGTACTGGCTGAAGCACACGCACGAATTCCGCCCCACCACAAAAATGCCGCAATTTCGCCTGCAGGATGACGAAATTCAGGCCGTTGCTGCTTACGTCTGGCAATCCGCTATTACTGGACCTGAGTTGCCCAAGCAGACGCCGGGCAACGCCGCGCATGGCAAGGAATTGTTCGAAGCGCGCGGTTGCGAAGCCTGCCATTCGATTGGCGAAGGGCCGAACATGGTCGGCGGAGATTTTGCCGCGAATCTCTCAAGAGTAGGGGAGAAGGACAACTACGATTATCTGGTTCGCTGGATCCTGAATCCGCGGGTTCGAACGCGCCCCTACAGTCCCTATGAGAAGAAGGACTTGGGTCCCGAGGATTACGCCAAGCACAATCTCCCGTTCGTCTTTGACCTCGATCATTCGCGAAGCCCGAACGACGGACATGAGCTTGTCGTACAGCAGATGACGGTGATGCCCAGCCTGCGTTTGACGGTTGAAGACGCCCGCGATATCGCCAGCTTCTTGCTAACACAGAAGCACGCCGATGCTTCCTATGAGGCCGCCGATTTCATGGACGACCCGAAGCTCAAGGCTCAGGGGAAGACGCTGATCCAGCACTACGGTTGCGCCGGCTGTCACGAAATCTCCGGGATGGAGGATGAGGGCCGCATCGGTACGGAGCTCACCAACGAGGGCAGCAAGCCAATCGAGCGCTTGGATTTCGCTCTTTACACCGAAAACGCCAAGCTGGGAGTCCTGCCGGACGGCAAAAAATCGCCTCGCGGCGCCTGGTATGACCTCAAGGGCTTCTTCGAGAATAAGCTCACCGACCCGGCCGTATTCGATCACGGGAAATATAAGCCGGACCCGATGGATCGTCTGCGCATGCCGAAACCGAATGTCACCAAGGAAGACATCGACGCCCTGACGACATTCCTGCTCGGTTCCACAGACCCCTCGTTGCCGCCGGAGTATATGTACAAGCCCGCGGATCAGCGCGCCGCCATCCAGAAGGGCTGGTGGATCGTCACCAAGTATAATTGTATCGGCTGCCATCAAATTGGCATCGGACAGAAGTCCGTATTGATGGGGCTGCCGCAATTCCAGGGGGAGAACAAGCAAAACCTGCCGCCAGTGCTGACCAGCGAAGGCGCGCGCGTAAATCCGGAATGGCTGAAGAGCTTTCTGGCCAACCCTGCGCTGAGCACGACGGACGTGAACCGCAACGGCATTCGTTCCTACCTGCAAGTCCGCATGCCGACATTCTTTTTATCCGACGACGAGATTCGCACCCTGGTGCTATTCTTTGAAGCGATGTCCAGCCAACCGCAGCCGTTTATTCCGCAAAAGCTTCCGCCAATAACGACGGCTGAAAAAGATATGGCGCGACAGCTATTTACCAGCACGGCTGCGCCTTGCTTGAAGTGCCACGCGACTGGCGACGCCGCGCACGATAAAACTGCAATCGCTCCAAACTTTTTGTATGCGAAGGAACGTCTGCAGCCTGCCTGGACACAGAGATGGATTACGAACCCGGCCCTCATCATTCCGGGAACGGCCATGCCGTCCGGTCTGTTCAAGCGTGACGGCGACCACTGGGTGTTTTCGGGCCCGCTTCCGGCGAGCTTCCATGGTTACGCAGGAGATCATGCGGACCTTCTCGTTCGCTACATGTTCCAACTGACGCCGGAGGAGCAGCATTCGCTCATGGGCCGCACGTCCAGCGGCTCGGGGAATTGACCGGGCATTTGTTTTGGGTTTAGCTTGAGGAGAACTGTTAGGGACCACAAGGTCAGGAGTTTTAGCTTTAGGGGTCTTCGATCGCGTAATTATTCGACAGGAGGAAATTTTCCGTGAAGAAAAGCAAATGGGGGATGTATTCCCTCGCAATCGGGGCCTTCGCTCTGGCCATCACCGGTTGCGGTGGGAAGAAGGAAGAATCAACGGAATCAAACGCGCCGGCTGCAAACGCACCTGCCGGCAAGTCCGTGGACTCCGCGACTGCAGGTGAAGTGACCGGATCGGTGAAACTTGACGGCGCAGCGCCTAAAGCGAAGCCAATCAACATGGCGGCAGAACCAGCGTGTAGCAAAGGCCGCACGACGCCCGCCGTAACTGAGGAGGTAGTCACCGGAGATGGCGGCGCACTCGCCAATGTTGTGGTCTACGTGAAATCCGGTCTCGATGGATATTCATTCCCGGCACCTACGACGCCAGTAAAAATTGATCAACAAGGCTGCCAGTATCATCCCCACGTGGCGGGAGTCCAGGTCGGGCAGAGTATCCAGGTGGTGAACGACGACCAGACCACTCACAATATTCATCCCATCCCCAAGGAAAACAGGGAGTGGAATGAGTCGCAGCCGCCCGGCGCATCTCCCATCGAGAAGAATTTTGCGCGCGAGGAAATCGCTATCCCGGTAAAGTGCAACGTGCACCCCTGGATGAAGGCGTACATGGCCGTCCTTGCCAATCCATACTTCCAGGTCACTGAAAAAGACGGCAAATTCGACCTGAAGAACCTTCCTCCCGGCACGTATACCTTGGTCGCCTGGCACGAGCTGTATGGCCCGAGCGAGCAGACCGTCACCGTCGGCGCGAAAGAAACCAAGAACGTGACGTTCACGTTCAAGCCTGCGGCAGCGGCAGGAGACTAGAACAGGACCCACAGGAAATATCAGGACCGCCGGCGCGGCTGGTAGCGGCTCGCCGGCGGTTTTCCAGCCATGAACACATCTTTCAATTCCGGTCTACACAGGTACGCTATCTTTGCGGCCATCTGCACCTTCTTGTTGCTGGTAGCGGGCGCACTTGTGACCTCCAATGACGCCGGACTCTCGGTTCCCACGTGGCCGCTGGCTTGGGGTTCGGTCGCGCCGCCAATGGTTGGCGGCATAGTTTATGAAT
>JAOAPW010000410.1 GCA_025463105.1 Candidatus Acidiferrum typicum
TGCATTCTACAAGGCCGCTTTAGCAGCTGGAGGAAAGAGTAAGGAATCACCTCAAGCTCGTCTCGAATACTATCCTGGCTATTATGCGACCTGGGTGCTTGATCCTGACGGCCACGATATTGAGGTCGTCAATAAAAGCTAGCCGCCGACAGAATATTGTTCACCAAGGTGGGGCAACTTCCTGCTGGCTCAACACCTCTAGATCTCGTTCTTCTTTCACGCCCTATACAGTACATTTGAACTAAATTACTTTGCGCCTGGACCGACTCATGAGATTAGTATGGTCTTGACCCAAGGATTCGCAGGAATCCAAATTTTGGGAGAAAGGCTGCCTCAGAGAAAGCGGCAGCGAGGAGGGCAAAATGTATGTAATTACAGGGGCGTCAGGAAACACTGGAAGCGTTACGGCTGAAAGGCTGCTTGCGCAGGGACAAAAAGTTCGCGTTGTGGGTAGAGACGCAAAACGTCTGGAGCGGTTTAAACAAAAAGGCGGGGAAGCATTCGTTGCGGATATGACCGACGCCGCAGCCCTGGAGAAAGCGTTTTCCGGCGCAAAAGCGGTGTACGCAATGATCCCGCCCAATATTACCGCGCCCGATGTCCGCTCGTACCAGGAACGTGTGTCGGACGCACTGGCGTCGGGGATCAAAAAATGTAGCGTTACGCATGTCGTGGCCTTGAGCAGCATCGGCGCGGACAAACCAGATAAGGTCGGTCCCGTCGTAGGGCTGCACAATTGGGAGAAGAAGCTCGAGGCGATCACCGGACTCAACGCCATTTTCCTGCGAGCGGGCTACTTCATGGAAAACATCCTGCCTCAAGCGGGCGTGATTCAATCGATGGGAATTATGGCAGGACCGCTTCGTCCGGACCTGCCGCTGGCAATGATTGCGACACGGGATATCGGAGCGGCGGCAGCTGACTTCCTCTCTAAGCTGGATTTCGCGGGGAAGCAGTCGCGCGAGCTGTTAGGGCCTCGCGATGTCACCTATTCGGAAGTTGCTAGAGTTGTAGGCGCTGCGATTGGAAAGCCCGACCTTACCTACAAACAATTTTCTTCGGCGCAGCTGAAGCCGGTTCTGACCCAGATGGGAATGTCTTCCAACATGGTTGACTTGTTACTGGAAATGACCGATTCGCTGAATTCCGGTTACATGAAAGCGCTGGAACAGCGCTCGCCGAAAAACACAACTCCGACGACGATTGAAACTTTCGTCGCTGAATTGTTCGTTCCGGCGTATCGCGGCAAAGCGGCTCGCGCTTAGGCTGGTGTTGAAAAATTAGTCTGTCAAGAATGCGGCTTGTCGCATGCCTCCTGCAGGGTTATTCTTCCGCACATTGCCAAGGAGGCAAACGTCGATGAAATTTCTGGGTGTGTTCGCACTGGCCGCCCTGCTACTGCCCGTTGCGGCAGGGGCGCAAGATGCGGCTACGATACCAAATCCAATTACTTCACTGCTGAAACAGCAAGTGGTGCGCTACGGACAATTGCAAGTCGCGGGAGCCGAAGCCATGCCCGCGGATAAATACAGTTACCAATCCACGCCGCAAACTAGAACGTTTGCCCAGCTTATTTTGCACGTCGCGCAATTCAACAACAACATGTGCGCCCGGATTTCAGGAATGACCGCTCCGGATATCAAGGATTTGAAGGAGACGGACGGCAAAGACAAGCTGGTGACAGCCGTGAAGGGCTCATTCGATTTTTGCACTACCGCACTGAATGGCCTGGATGATTCGACACTGGGACAATCGGCGGGAAAAATGGGGCCGAATACATTGTCACGCGGCGGCGCGATGGTGATTTTGGGTGAGGACTGGTTCGATCACTACGGAACGATGGCAATCTACTTGCGCGTAAACGGAATCACGCCGCCGTCGGCACAGCCCGCTGCGGGACGTATGTAATCTTTTAGCGCAGCTGCACAATCAATTAGAACTTAATTAATTACCGCGCGTTTCGCCTGGCGGTATACGCGCGCCGAGAGCTTCGACCGCGCGGCGCAGGCGGTTGACGACGGGCCTTTGTCCGAGCACAACCATCGTTTCAAACAACGGCGGCGCTACCGCCTGACCTACAATGGCCACGCGCGTGGCGTTGATCAGCAGGCCGGCCTTGACGCCTTCGGCTGCAGCCAGTTCGCGCAGAACGTGGTCGCACGCGTCATGATTCCACTCCGGGAGCGCTACGAGGGCGTCGGCAAGCTTGCCGAGCATCGATCCCAGGCGCTCATCTTTCCAAAATTTCTCGCGCGCCTGCGGATTGTATTCAAATGAATCGCTGAAGAATGCGCGCGCCCAGGTCGAAAAATCAGGCAGCAGGCGCGTGCGCGGCCGCAACAGATCGACGGTTTTCGAGAACCATTCGCGTTTCTCTTTTGCCCATTCCGGCTGCCAGAGTCTCGCGCGTTCCAGTTCAGCCTGCACTGCGGGTAACAGATCGTCGATAGGCAGTTTCTGCAAATACTCCGTGTTGAACCATTCCAGTTTTGCGCGGTCGAATACGGCGTTGGTCCGGCTTACTCCTTCGAGCGAAAATCGCGCAACGATTTCAAGTGTGCGCAGGAATTGTGCGTCTTCGCCGGGAGACCATCCAAGCAGCGCAAGAAAATTCCGGAACGCTTCCGGCAAAAATCCTTCATCGCGGTAGGAGCCAACACTGGTCGCGCCATGTCGCTTCGATAGGCGCGTGCGGTCAGGCCCGAGGATGAGAGGCACGTGCGCAAAGACGGGCGGTGTGGCGCCCAGGGCGCGATACAGCAGCGCCTGCTTCGGCGTATTCGAGATATGGTCTGAGCCGCGAATCACGTGCGTTATGCGCATGTCGATGTCGTCCACGACGGCGCTGAGTTGGTACGTTGGCGCGCCTATTTCCTGGCCGTCCTTGGGAGAACGCAGAAGGACGAAGTCCTCGATCTCTTCGTTGGCCACTTCGCGAGGGCCGAAAACCGCGTCGTCGAATTTCGTAGTGGTTCCGAGCGGAACGCGGAAACGAATGGCTGCGTTTCGCACACTCAAACCGGCTTTGCCTTCGCGGCAGGCGCAACGCGTAACGCGCCGGGGTCCCGCTTCCTTTTTCGCGTCGTCGGTTTCTTCCACGGCGTCGCCGCCGGCATATTTCTCCGGCGGGCAATCGCAGAAATAAGCGGCGCCTGAAGCGGCAAGTTTTTCGGCTGCCGCACGGTGCAAATCAAGCCGTTGAGATTGGAAGTACGGTCCTTCATCCCAATCGACTCCCAGCCAGCGCAACCCGTCGAGAATTCCTTCCACCAGTTCCGGACGATTGCGTTCGACGTCAGTATCCTCGACACGCAAAATCATCGTGCCACCCTGACGCCTCGCAAAGAACCAGTTGAATAGCGCCGTCCGGGCGCCACCGACATGCAAGTAGCCCGTCGGCGAAGGCGCAAATCGTACGCGTACCCCACCTGAGGAATTTCCTATGGAATTTGAAGTAGCAACCATCGTTGAGTCGGCCTCTCACGCCGAAAACGCTCCATCTTAGCCGAACCTGTGATGGAAGGCGAGAGGACCACTGCGCGAGTGGTGACTCAGTCGAAAGCAGGATACTGAGCATGCAAATGATTATTTTTGTTTTTGCAGAAGGCAAACGCCGGTCCAGGGAAAAGTTGGTGGAATGGGATCCGGATCGGGCAGCAGCGAAAGGAAATCTTCCGGCGCGCGCCTTAGTTCCGCAGCCGTTTTTAAAATGCCCTGAACTTCTTTGGGCTCCCAGCCAAACGGCTTGAAAAAGTCTAGTCCTTCCGGCGGTCCAAACTTAAACGCAGCATTGGCTTCACCGAGCAACTGGCCGAGCGTACGTTGGAGGATGATCAATTGGATTGTCGACGAGAGATCAACAATCCAGTGCTGAAAATTGGACCCGCGGGAGAGATCTCGCGCCAGGGCAGCCACATCTGTGGGAGTAAAATAGACGAGCAAGCCTTCACTCACCACCGCGATTTTCCTGGCTCGCGAATCGAGCGCCGAGAAGAGAGCGTGGCGACCTTGTACATCGGATAAATCCAGAGCCAAGCGCTCCAGCCGGCATCGCGGAGTATTGCTTGCAAGAATTTTTTCTTTGTATGAAATAATCTCAGCGAAGTCGACTTCTACCCACTGTAGTGTCGAAGGCAAATCCATGCGGTAAGGCCGCGAATCCAATCCCGCGGCGAGATTCAGCACCAGGTCAGCTCCGTCTTGCAGCAGGCGAGAAATAAACGAATCAAACAAGTACGTACGTGTAGCCCAGGACCATTCCTGCTTGTTTCCCTGCGAAAGAATGTTGGCGATCTGAAACCCGCGCTCGCCGGCTAACGCTTCCGCATACGGGTCGCTGAACAGCGCGTCAGGCCGCCGCGATTCCATCGCCCGGAAATAGGCCATCCATCGCGCGGTATCGGAAACATTGCGAACGCCGGCTTCGGGATCATTCATCGTTAACACCGCAAACCAACATCGTTCTACAATTCACTAAAACAACGGATATTGTAACGCGGTACCGCAATGGCACGTCTTCCATGAGCGCTTGAATCGCCGGAACCATGTAGGATTCGGCGCATACCGCGTGCGAGAATGGATTTGGTTGAAAAATGCTCACGCACCAGCTACTCGCCATCGCCGTCCCCACGCTTACAAGGAGCTTCCGCCGTTGGATCTTCAATCTTGGCGCATTAGGTTTTATTCCGCTGGGACTTTTGGACAGCTCGTTCATTCCGTTACCGGGAAGCATGGATGTGCTGACGATTATCCTATCTGCGCAAAGGACAGATTTATGGCTTTTTTACGCAGTGATGGCGACGATAGGTTCCGTGATCGGAGCGTACGTCACCTATCGGGTGGCTCGAAAGGGAGGGGAGGAAGCGTTCAAACGCAAGTTCCCGGTCAAGACCATGGAGAAAGTCCAGAAAACTTTCGACCGATGGGGATTTGGCGCGATTGTAATTGCCGCTTTGCTGCCGCCGCCTATGCCGTTTGTGCCATTTCTTTTTGCCGCGGGTGCCATGCAATATTCCGCGAAAAAATTCGTCATTGCCCTTAGCCTGGGGCGCCTTGTTCGATACTCAGTGCTGGCATTCCTGGCGGCGCGCTATGGACGGCAAATGCTCAGGTTCATCTCGCGAAATGGACACCCAAGTCTGATCGTAATTGTTGTGTTGGCCGCGGCTGCGACTGCAGTCCTCATATATATCCTCGCAACGAAACGCAAGAAATGGGTATCAAATTGAGAGCAGGAAATCATTTCAACTAGCCGTAAATGTTAAATTTTCAGCGATTTGGCGTGTGTCTGAAGTCTTACGTCCCTGTTCCTGTCTGGTACCCCCGTACCCTTGACCCGCTGGAAAGGCGTCCTTTATAGTCGCAAAAGAGTGCAAAATTTGCGGTACGGGTGTCATTTACTGGAAATGAGAATGCACTCGTTACGGGTGTGTCTGAATTGATGACTTCGCAAAGCATCATTGCGATCACGCTGCTGATAGCCTCGGCATTGACTTCGGGTTTCTTCGCCTACATGCACAGTATACGGCGCCAGGCATATCTCATGCTCTGGAGCGCCGGGTGGTGCCTGCTGGCTTTGCACTACTTGAGCCCCGCGCTGGAGCCATGGGTGGTCGTGGCGCCATGGCAATCGGCGGTGAATGAGTGGTTGCTGGCCGCAGCGGCGCTGCTGTTTTTCAGCACCGCGCGCGTGTACACGGAAGCGTCGCCCATGGTCCGTCCCCAGATTGCGGTCGGCGGCATCTTCGTGCTCTGGTCGGCTGCCTTCTATTTGCACAGTATTGGCATTTCTCCCCAGCTCGGCGTTGCAGTCGTGTTGTCCGGCGTCGCCTGGGTGTTCTATGAGGAAAGCCGCCATCAAGAAACTTTTGCCGATTTGCTTTTGGCGATTTCATTTCTGAGCTGGGGCGCGATTATCATCGGCGAGGTTTTGCTTCCGAGCCGCATTGCCGACTCTTTGCGCGCGCTGGAAATCCTTCCACAACTTTTCGCGGCTGCCCTGATGGTGATGGGATTGTATGAGGAAGAAAAGCGCCGTGTTGAGCACAACATGCTTGCGCTCTCGAATGTAAATCTGGCGACCTCCGGTTTCGTCGGCCCGGAAATTCAGAAGATGCTATCGCACGCGCTCGAACGCGTATTGAGCGTTGTGCGCATGCCGGCGGGAGCCTTGTTCCTGCATCACGGCAATGCCGAGGGACCCACTTCGGTCGTGGCCGTCGGACTGGCGGAAAATTTTTGCGCCGCCTCACAGGAAGAGGGTCTGGACGATCATTTAGTGGACCTGGTTTCAAGGCTGGGCGGCCTGGTGGTGTTTCGTGATCTTGGGCGCGATGCCTCCTGGGCTGCGCTCGAGGGGGAAGAGGCCTTCCGGCGTTTCCGTCAACTTGCCATGGGCCAAGGTCTGCGCACGGTCGTAGGCATCAGTTTGCAAGCCAAGGAGCAAGCTTTCGGCGTGTTGTTCCTCGGTACGCCCGACAGCCGCACGTTTGCGGCGGCCGAGCTTCGGCTGCTGCTCGCGCTGGGCCATCAGATTGGGATGGCCGTGGAAAACAGTTATCTCGTCCAACAGTCAGCGCGCCGCACCGAAGAGCTTCACATGCTCAACGAAATCGGCCGCGCGTTGAGTTCGACGCTCGATCCGGAAGCACTTTTTGAAACCGTCGTGTCTGAGCTCAAGCGCCTGGTCGACGTCAATCATTTTTATATTGCATTGCTCAACCCTGCGCATAATGAAATCCGTTTTGAGATTGAAGTCCGTGATGGCGTGACCCAGCCGAAGAGGTCCCGCCCTTACGGCGACCAGCACGTAACCGAATATGTGATGCGTACCAGGCAGCCCCTGTTAATTCGTGACAATTACGCGGAAGAACTTCGCAAACTCGGCTTGATCTCGCGGCTTGATAACGGATGCTTCTGCGGTGTACCTTTGCTGCTCTATGAACGCGCCATTGGAGTCATGGCAGTACAAAGTCCCCGCGAAGGCGCGTTTGACGCCGGTCATCTCGAGATGATGCGTGTAGTGGCCAGCGAAGCCGTTATCGCTTTGGAGAATGCCCGGCTCTTCCGGGAAGAGCGCGCGAAATCGCGCCATCTTACCTTGCTCAATAATATTTCGCGCAACGTCATCACTACTCTCAATCCGGATGAGATGCTGGCAAAAATCGCCGCGGAACTTGAACAAGGCCTGGATTATTCTCACATCGGCATCGGACTGCTCGAGTATTCCAGCAAGGAAATTGTCATCCAGGCGGAAGCCGGGCTCCGCAAAGGGGTTTTGGGGCGGCGTCTGCGACTGGATGGAAATATAGTAGGACGCGTCGCCCGCACCGGCCAGATGGCGGTGGTGAGCTACCAGGATGCAGCGGAAAACTGCGGACAGCCGGTGCTGGAAGGTTCGGTCTCGGCCATCGCGCTTCCGATCGTCTACGCGGATCAATTGCATGGAGTGCTCTACGTGGAAACCGACAAGAGCGCCGACTTCTCTAAGGAAGAAATTCTTTTTCTCGGGACACTTGCGGACCTGATTTCAGGCGCTCTCCACAATGCATACGCTTTCCAGAAGGCGCAGGAACAAGCCATTACAGATGGTCTGACCGGGGTGAAGACGCATCGTTTCTTCATGGAAGCGCTTTCGGGTGAATGGAAACGCTCAACGCGCGCCGGCCGGTCCTTCTCCGTGGTTCTGCTGGACCTGGACCGCTTCAAGTTCGTCAACGATTTCTATGGCCATCTGGACGGGGACATTGTGCTGCAGCGCGTGGCCCATATTTTGGAACAGAACTGCCGACGTTCCGATGTCGTTGCCCGATACGGCGGCGATGAATTCGTAATCTTAATGCCGGAAACCGACGCCGAGCACAGTCATCAGCTAGCAGCAAAGCTGCGTGTGTGGATTGCGTCCGACCCCGTATTGCATGAGAAGAACGTTACCTCCAGCATTGGAGTCGCGACGTTCCCGCTGCATGGATCCACACCTCAGGAGCTGCTCCAGGTCGCGGATGCCTCGATGTATCTGTCCAAGCATCAAGGCGGAAATGCCGTCTCCACTGCGGATCACTTTAATCCTGACGAGTCCAAACAATGGAAGCGTGATGTCCTCGAAGCGTACCTTGGCGTCACACTTAAACGCCAGTTCACTACAGGTCCTGATGCGTTTGTTGAAATCCATAGCCGGATCGAACAGTTCGCGCGCTCGCTTTTAGAAACCAGACAAGCGACTTCGCGCCCGAATGGCCATGGCGATCAGAAAGCTTCCGCGGCATCATTCGAGCCCCTGCCCGCTGTGGTAATGGACACTCTTACTTCTCTGGCCCTGGCCGTGGACGCAAAAGATCAATTCACGCAGGGACACTCTCAAAAAGTTTCAGGCTATGCCGTCTTGATCGGGGAAGCAATGGGGCTCGACAGCACGGAAATTGAAGAGATTCGCCTCGGCGGCATGCTGCACGATGTCGGCAAAGTCGGCATCCCGGAGTTAATCTTGAATAAGTGCGGCCCGCTCAACCCCGACGAGTGGGAAACGATGAAGCGGCATGTCGAATACGGAGCCAAGCTTCTGGAACCTTTGCGCGGCACCGACAGAATCTGCAACATGGTTCTCCACCACCATGAATTTTTCGATGGGTCAGGCTATCCCAAAGGATTGACGGGCAGCCAGATTCCACTTGGCGCGCGCATCATAGCCATCGCCGACGCCTACGACACGATCACTTCCGAACGCACCTACAAGAAGGCGCACACTCCGGAGGAAGCCTTCCTGGAACTGGAGCGCTGCGGCGGCGCGCAGTTCGATCCGGAACTCGTGCGCACCTTCGTATCGCTGTTACGACACCTGCCAAATCCGCTGATCGAGCCGGTCCTTGTCCACGAACGCGAAGCGGTCAACAAATAATCAGCTCAAAGGTAATTCGAAAAGTCCGACCCGGCAGATCACTCAAAGCGCTGTAACCGCATCTATCGCGCTGCGACGGCCGTGGGGCGCTCCGATTCTCTTGGCCTGTGATAATCGGACGGCAGCCTTTTCTTTCGCCGTCTGAAGTGACGCCGTCCCCAGACAGAATCTGAACGCGATGAGACGCGTGGATCAAATGATAGCGTCGAATCGTCAATCAGCTTTTGGCTTGGCCATCTTCCGCGCTATGGACATCAACAGTTTCCGGTCACTTTCTTCCGCACGGCCAAGCAGGCGTCGAAACTTATTCAGCCAGATTGCATCCTTGCCCTTGCTTCCCCAGGCAACATCGTCGGCAGATTTACTCTTGGGGAGAATCAGCTTGGGTGGATTTTCACCATCGTAGAAAAGCTGGTACATCGGGACTTCCAGGGCCCGGGCGAACTTTTCCAGCGTCTCGACAGCCGGGACTGTGTGTCCATGCTCCACGCGGGAGATGTAGCAACGGAGAAGTCCCGTTCGCTTCTCAATCTCGCCTTGTGAAAAATTCTTTTCCTGACGCAACGCACGAAGACGCTCTCCAATTATCATGGCTTAATCCCCGTAGAATATGGATCGTATTACGATAGAAAGCATGTCCGAAACTCCGAAATCGTCCGGACATAAATTCATCGCTATTTGATGGAGTAACGGAACAACATCCTGACGGTGAATGGAGTTTAGTCACCGAACCAATCCTCGAGAAGTTCCTGGTCATGCGGCTCGATCATTGTGAAAACAATTCCCATGCCAATGTCTCGCCGGCCATATATCACCTTGCCGAACGCTACTATTTCCTGCCCTCCGTGGGCCACCTTGAGCATAACTTTGGTTCCTGCCGGGAAAGGGGTTGCTGTGCTGACGCCGCATCCGTACAGGCTTAAGTCTGTGGTGCGCTCCTTAATCTGGATCCCCAATTCTAGATTGGTGACTTCCACGTCTACAGCGACCGGGTAACGCTGTCCCCGGCGAGTAGGACGAGTCTTCATTCCGTGGCCTCAAGCATTTAGCAGTTCAGAAAACGAAGACCCAGGATCCCGGAGTTTTGACGAAACAAGCCATTTATCCAGAACGTATCCAAGACGTGACGCGTCATCCATAATTTGTGGATAAGAGTTTAGTAATATCCGTGAGCAAGTTATAGACGGACTAATACGTCAGTGTAATTACGTACAGAAGACTCAGGAGATTAGACGCACGGATAGGTCCAGACTGGGCTGATTGATTTGGCTATTAGGCGGAGCGCCGCATTGCAGATGAACTCTAGAGTGTAATGATGCGATTTTTAATCGCGTATTGAACGAGATGAGCGGTTGAAGACGCCTGAAGCTTTAGCATGAGTCTAGATCTATAAGTTTCAACCGTCCTGACACTGATGGCAAGAAGAGATGAAATTTCCTTGTTAGATTTACCTTCAGCGACCAGTCGAACTATTTCCTGCTCTCTACGAGTTAGAAGTGTGCGCTGCGGGCGGTCTGGGCCTGAAGGCTGATGACCAGTCGCCGAAGTTGCTTCGCCGATTGGGCTCGAAGAGGAAGAACTGGCAATTGGCGGCGAAGCAATTTCAATTACGAAACATCCCACTTGCGCGACTCGTCCTCGACTGTCCGTCAGAGGAAAGAGATTTTCAATCCACCGGCCTACGCCCGACCGTTTGGGCAACTGCCCAGTGATGTCCAAATTCGATAAGCGCTGGCCGGAAGCAAAAACATTTTCCCAGAGCGGCGCAACCCTCTCGGCAAACCCCCCAAGGATTTCGTGGAATTTGTGACCCAGGTGAGCCTCTATCGGCACATTGTGTATCTTAGCCACACTACGGTTCAAAGCTTTATAACGCAAACGCCGGTCACAAATGACGATACCTATCGTTGACGCATCCAACTCTAAAAGTAATTTCTCGCATGGAATGTATCTGGAGATCAGTTCTAATGACAAAACTTCTGGTTGAATTCCCTGCATTCCCATCTAGCCCCTGAGTTAGCAAATTTTGCAAATCACAACGATCCCTCCCCTATTTTCCCGAAACCGCCTCTGCGGTTTTTCAATCGCCGGTAAATTTATATATCATAAGACGATATAAATAGCTACCATATGGATATTATCAGTTAACGTGATACGACAAGAGAAGTTAACGTCCATCACAATTTTTCGGGAATTTCCAAGTTTTGGTGATCGCGGATTTTGTTTAGTTTTACAGCGTACGGCCCCCGGTCTCGCAATAAGACCACCGGGCGCTTAGGTAGGCAAGAGAGTGCTTACACAAATCACATCTCATTTGTTTGGCGTCGCATTCGAACTTCACTTTCCTGCTTCAGTTGCACCCAAGATCGACCCTCACCGAACCCGCCAAGAATGAGAC
>JAOAPW010000412.1 GCA_025463105.1 Candidatus Acidiferrum typicum
CGTTCGTTGAGTGACACTTTCGCCGGGATACGCCCGGCGGATGTTCTTCCCTTTATTGCCGCGCAGGTGTGCGGAGGATTTTCCGCAGTTCTAGTCTTCGAGTGGCTTGGCGCTCGATCCAGTGAAAGTTAAAGCGCGACGGCCCCGTTCGCGACGCCTTGTTAGAACATTGAATGATTGAATGTCTCGTCGCGTGACGCGATACTGGGATCATGCTCGAAAGCGCGTCCATTCCCGCCCTTCGTGTGCGCCATTTGCGAAAAGCGTACAAAGACGTAGTCGCAGTCGACGGCCTTGATCTCGAGGTGCGAGCCGGCGAGTGCTTCGGTCTGCTCGGACCAAATGGCGCGGGAAAGACCACTACCGTCGAAATTTGCGAAGGTTTAACGGCGCCGGATTCGGGAGAAGTCGAGGTGCTCGGGCGGCAGTGGAGTGCTGACGCCGATGAGCTTCGCCAACGTCTTGGAATTCAATTGCAGGACACGCAACTCTCCGAGAAACTCACCGTGTTTGAAACAGTTCGATTGTTTCGCAGTTTTTTTCGGCAAGGAGCGGCTGCCCGGGGAGTGATCTCCCGGGTGCAATTGGAAGAAAAGCAAAAATCGCGCGTCGGCGACCTTTCTGGAGGCCAGAAGCAACGCCTGGCGCTCGCTTGCGCGCTGGTTGGCGATCCGGACTTTCTTTTTCTTGACGAACCTACCACCGGACTGGATCCCCAGGCCCGCCGCCAGCTTTGGGAATTAATCGAGGAATTCAAAAAGTCCGGTCGCACCATTCTGCTTACCACGCACTACATGGACGAGGCTGAACGCCTTTGCGACCGCGTGGCCATCATGGATCATGGCAAAGAGATCGCTCTCGGCACGCCGCGCGAATTGATTGCTTCGACCTGTGCGGAACACATGGTTGAATTTGCGGTGGAGAACGCGCCGAACGCGCTCGACGTTCAGGCCCTGCGACGTATCGAAGGCGTGCGTGACGTCCGAACCGAAAATGGTTTTGTGCGGATGCAGGTGACCGAACTTCACACCGCTGTTCCAGCACTGCTCGCTGAATTGACGCGGCAGAATGTTTCGCTCACGGAGCTGAGAACCCATTCCGCGACTTTGGAAGACGTCTTTGTAACATTGACTGGGCGGCATCTACGCGATGAGTGAAAACACGATTCCCGATGTTCGCGCCCGGGAGGTTGCCAAAAAGCCTCCCCGCCAAACTTCGCTTGCGGACCACCCGCTTGTGCAATTGACGCTGGTGCGTTTTCGCGAGTTCATACGCGAACCGGAAGCGTTGTTTTGGGTATTCATATTTCCCATTCTCCTCGCGGCGGGATTGGGCATTGCCTTCCGCAACCGTCCGCCGGAAGTTCTCAAAATCGCTGTAGTCACCCCGGAACTCGCACAATCTCTGCGCCAGGAACAATTGCTCGATGTGCTGCAGATGGAAAAGGGAGCCGCGGAGGAAGCGTTACGCACCGGGAAAGTTGCGCTGCTTGCCGAGCCTGATTCCGGCGGCGCAGTGGTGTACCGGTATGACGACACAAATCCTGAAGGACGCGCCGCGCATATGCTCGCCGATGCGGCGATCCAAAGAGCGGCGGGACGTGTTGACCCAGTCTCTACGAGAGACCAGCTCATGCGCGAGCCGGGATCACGCTACATCGATTTCCTGATCCCCGGATTGTTGGGAATGAATTTGATGGGCAGCGCAATCTGGTCGATGGGGTTCGCGATTGTCGATGCGCGGCGCAAAAAGTTGCTGAAGCGCCTGGTTGCCAGCCCTATGCCTAAGCCTTACTACCTGCTTTCCTATCTTCTTTCGCGGATTTTGCTGCTGGTGGTGGAAGTCGGAGTGATGCTTGGGTTCGGCGCATTGATTTTTCATGTGCCCATTCGAGGTTCGCTCGTGGATCTTGCGGCACTCTGCTTGTTGGGCTCGCTTTCATTTTGCGCGTTGGGACTATTGCTTGCCTCGCGTGCAAAGACAATTGAAGCCGCTTCCGGCCTGATGAATACCGTGATGATGCCGATGTGGATTGCGTCCGGCGTGTTTTTTTCATCGCAAAACTTTCCTGGGGTGATGCAACCATTCATCAAAGCGCTGCCGTTGACTGCTGTGATCGACGCGTTGCGCGCAAACATTCTTCAAGGGACGCATTTGACGCAGCTCGCTCCGCAGGTGGGCGTCATGGCCTTCTGGCTGGTCGCTTGCTTCGCACTGGCGCTAAAACTTTTCCGCTGGCGCTAATATCGGTTTTAGTAGCACAGACTTCAGTCTGTGTGGTTTTGAATTTGATTTTCCGCAAACGGAATGTAGCGATGAAACAAAAGCACACAGGCTGAAGCCTGTGCTACTACGGGGATGTTAGATGGAGCGATGCTTGAAGGTGCGATGGCCCTTGCTGTAGCTGGCGACCGTTTGGCCTTCGCCGAAAAGTTTGTACTTGTAGGTGGTGAGCCCTTCGAGGCCTACAGGACCCCGTGCATGCAATTTCCCCGTGCTCACACCGAGTTCAGCCCCCAAACCGTACCGGAAACCGTCGGAGAATCGCGTAGAAGCATTCTGAAAAACTCCGGCGGCGTCCACGAATTCCATAAAGCGCGCCGCAACATCATGGCTTTCCGTCACGATGGATTCCGTGTGCCGTGAGCCGTACCTATTGATGTGCTCAATCGCTTCGTTGACGCCGTCCACGATCTTGATGGAGATAATCAGGTCCGAATATTCCTTCTTCCAATCCTCTTCCGTCGCGGGGAGAACCTGCTGCCCTCTGGCGAATTCTAAAGTTCTCGAGTCGCCGCGCACTTCGACACCAGCCGCCCGAAACTGGGCGATCATTTGCGGCAGAAACGCGGGAGCAATGTCCCGGTGAACCAGCAGTGTTTCCGCGGAGTTGCATGCGGCGGGATATTGCACTTTCGAGTCCAGCGCGACGTCGAACGCTTTCTGCAGGTCCGCATCGTGATGGACGTACACGTGGCAAATTCCCTCGCCGTGACCCAGCACGGGAATGCTGCTGTTTTTGGTAATGTAGCGGACAAATTCCTCGGAGCCGCGCGGCACGATCATATCGATGTCGCCGTGCATGGTCAGAATCGCCGCCACATCTTCGCGCGACTTTAGTAGAACCACCGAGTCGGGCGGAATATCAGTGAACGGCTCGAGGGCTTCGCGCCAGATCGAAACCAACACCGCGTTGCTTTCGGCAGCTTCCGCTCCGCCCTTCAGGCACACCGCATTTCCGGATTTCAGAGCCAGCGAGGCCACTTGCGGCACAACTTCCGGCCGCGCCTCAAAGATCACGCCTACAACACCTAGCGGGCAACTTTCCTTGTAGAGAACGAGGTGATCGTCGAGTTCGGTGGCGGCTAGCCGGCGATGCAAAGGGTCGGCGAGCCGCGCGACGTCGCGAACCCTCTCGGCCATTTCCACGATTCCTCGCTCCGTCGTGCGCAAGCGGGCGAACATGGTTCGCGACATTTCGCCGCGCTCGACAGCGGGCTGCGCCGCCGCGCAATCTTTTTCATTGGCGGCGAGAATTTCCGCTGATCGCGCTTCGATCGCCGCAGCAGCGGCAAGCAAAGCCTCATCGCGCCGTTCGCCCGAAAGCGCAGCGAGAATATGCGCCGCCCGCCG
>JAOAPW010000417.1 GCA_025463105.1 Candidatus Acidiferrum typicum
ATCATGCACTCCACCGTCCGGGCTGCCGTCCGCGTGCCTGATGAAGCGCGCTTCGCGGACTGGTCCACTTGAGGTGATGAACGAAGGCACTGTATTTCCAGGCGCCATGGTCAAAGCACGGGCGAGCTGCGGATTTACAGCGGGGCTAGTTCCTCCCAGGGCCGGCTGGATGTGGCAACCACCGCAAGAATCCAGATTGAAACGCGGACCGAGCCCGTCGGCGACGGCCTCCACCTGAGCGAACTGCGGTATCCCGTGATTATTGAAAAAGTCGAACTCACCAGGTGTGAGACCGCCGATAGCTGCGCCCGCGCCAGCGGCGCCGCCACGAGGACCGGGATCGGACTGTGCAAAACAACATGTTGCCGTTAACAGGGCAGCCAGGCACGTCCATTCGCGTGTGACTTTGAAAATTTTGACAACGTTCATAGGGCCTCCCAACCACTACGCTTGATCGCGCGCACGGATGTTGTTGTTCACGCATCGATTCTTATTCCTGCCGAAACCGAGGACTGGATTTCGTTTCCTGCTTTTGCGCAAGTGACCTTAGTGGGGTGCCTTCTCAGGGACTACTGACCTCCGGGTCAAAAAAAGTACAGAGAACCGGTTGGTCAAAAGAGGAAAAAAGACTGAAACAAGGGACAGGTCGGAAATGGGCAAGCCAGTACCCGAAACGTTCTTAATTTAGGGCCACATGCATTCGGCACCGCAGAAGAAGAATTTCTGTAAACACTCTCCGTGCCCATGGCGCCTGCGCATGCTGAAACGCGGTGCCGGACAACAAGAAAGATCAGAGGTAAAAGCGAAGCCGGGCAAGCCGCGTCATTTGTCGGCAAGATTATTGTTTTATTATGTGTGCTGTATGGAACATACATCACAACTAGAGGGGTACATAGTCAGGACTACCCGGGGTTCTGAATCTAGGCATCTCGGCTTGGAGGACTGTTTCATGCAATGTCTAGATCGCTGCATCAGTTCACTGCTTTTGGCTGCTGCCATTGTTGCACCAACGGCAATCATGGCCGGCCCGCTACCTCAAGAGGCCAGGGTCCAGATCCGAGTCTACGATCGGAACCATCGCGATTACCATAACTGGGACGACCACGAAGACCACGCCTATAGGGGTTATCTGCAAGAACGGCACAAGGATTACCGTGAGTACGACAGGCAGAACAACAGAGAGCAGAAACGCTATTGGAATTGGCGCCACAGCCATCCGGACCGCGATAACGAAGGCAGAAACCGAGATAACGAACACAGATAAAGAAGCGGATGTCAGGATGTTGTCATGCCACAGATGTATAGCCGGGCAACCGGGTCGCCGGTTTTGGAAGGTGGCTCGGTACAGGCTGTAGGCCAAGTGAATATCCGAGTTAAATTCAGCGCTTTTCGTGGGTATTTCTTGCGAAGCGTGCACTATCGCACAGTATTCAGGCTCGCAAAGCCTAATACTGGTGCCTCGAAGATTCAAAGAAGGAGACTCATGTTTAAGATTTCAAGCATCGCGCTGTCGTTAATAGTGGCGCTTGGCGCATCGGCGCAAGCGCGGGCCCAAACGCAAGTGCCGGCGGATTCCGGCAATCCAACACCGACGTACCGGATTAATGTGGTGAGCCGTACAACCCGAGCGGTGAGCTACAGACACCGCAGTGGGGCGACCAAGATTAATTTTCAAGGGACCGATTTGATGCCAGGCGCAACAGGCGAGGCCAAGGTCGAGAGCAAACGCGGGGCGCTTGAAATCGAAGTCGAATTTTCGGGGCTGGACAGGCCGACGAGCCTCGGCAACGAGTATCTGACCTACGTGCTGTGGGCGATTTCGCCGGAAGGCCGGCCAGTGAACATCGGCGAAGTATTGGTGGGCGGTAACCACCGTAGCAAGGTGGACGTCACCACGGACCTTCAGGCTTTCGCATTAGTCGTAACCGCGGAACCTTACTATGCCGTACGCCGTCCCAGCAACGTCGTGGTACTCGAGAACGCCATTCGTTCGGACACCGTCGGCGCTACCGAGGCCGTGGACGCCAAGTATGAATTGATCGATCGCGGCGGCTACATCCCTACGGGATATAAGTTCGACCCTGTGATCCTGAACGCTAAATTGCCGCTCGAATTCTTTGAAGCGCGCAATGCTTTGCGCATCGCGCAATCAGCCGGCGCCGAACGATACGCCTCGACAAGCTACGAAAAGGCGGTTCACCAGATGAACGAGGCGGATACGCTCGCCACGAGCAAGCATGAAAACAAGAAATCGCTTATTTCCTTGTCGCGCGAAGTCGTGCAGACGTCGGAAGACGCTCGTGAAATCGCCGTGAAGCATATCGACGAAGAACGTGCCGAGTCCGAACGTGCCGCAGGAGCCGGGCGTGAAGCCAACTCCAGGGCTCGTGCCAGTGAGGAATCGCAGCGCCGAGTCAACGCCGAAGCGGTTACCGAAGATGCCGTTCGCCAGCGCGATGACGCGGACCGCAAGAACCTCGATGCGCAAGCTGCCGCCCAACAGGCTGTTGGCGCCCAAGCCGATGCGGAAAGAGACCGCAACAACGCTCAGCGGCAGCAGCAGGCTGCCCAAGCGGACTCGGACCGAAATCGCGCCGCCGCTGCCTCCTCCGACGCGCAGCTTCAACAAGCTGTCGGCGCCCAAGCCGACGCGGAAAGAGACCGCAACAATGCTCAGCAACAACAACATGCTGCCGAAGCGGATTCCGACCGGAATCGCGCCGCCGCAGCCTCCTCCGATGCGCAGCTTCAACAAGCCGTTCGCGACCGCGAAGAGCTTCGTGCACGTCTCCTCCAACAATTCAACGTGATCCTGGAAACTCGTGACACCGCGCGCGGTCTCGTCGTCAATATGTCGGACGTGCTGTTTGACTCCGGCAAGTTCACGCTCCGTCCGGTGGCACGCGAGAAGTTGGCCAAAATATCCGGCATCGTGCTCGCTTATCCGTCGCTCAAGCTGGCTGTCGAAGGCAACACCGATAGCGTCGGCACCGAAGCGTTCAATCAGCAGCTCTCGGAGCAACGCGCTGAGGGCGTCCGCAGCTATCTGACCCGCCAGGGCATCCCGGCATCTTCGACCAGCGCGACGGGCTTCGGTAAGACTCGGCCCATCGCGTCAAACGATACATCCGAAGGCCGTCAGCAAAATCGGCGCGTCGAGTTGGTAGTTTCGGGTGAAGTGATCGGTACCCAGATCGTTTCCCTCAGGCTGCAACCCGTCGCTGCAGTCACACCGCAGTAATCGAACCACAAGAGCGAGAGCCGGTCCTTTCGGGGGCCGGCTCTCTTTTTTTTGCCGTAGCCTAAGCGATTAGTACAGTCTAATGATAAATACCCATGACGGCCCGCCGTTCGAGTGCGAATGAGACTACAATGGAAGCACCATGGAAAAACTTCAAGCGTTTCAAGCCGCCGCTCGGGAGGGCGGCTTCGTTGCGGTGGAGGAATGCAACGAAGGCACCGTGCTGTGGCTTAGGAAACAGACATCCGATGCGGCTACGCAGACACACCAGCGTATGTGCATCGACAGCACATCGAATATTTCTACGGTGTATTGGATGACCTCTCTTGGAAAGGTAGACTCCAAGACGTTCCGTAACGTCTCCAACTTGCAAGAATGGTTTGCGTTGCGGCCAGCCGAATGACAAATCTTGAAGCCATCCAGCGACTCTCTGTCAACGCGGGGGACGGCATGGCAATGACGTCGCTGCACGATAACAACGCCAAAGTCATTCGCGAGGTCGTCACGCGCTACTTTGAGGCGGGGCCGCGCGCGCACGAGGCGGAGTCTGTGCTTATGCAACGTGTGGCAGACTGCGCGCGCTCCTACGAGCATCAAGAAAACCCGGACAAGTGGCTTGTGAGGTGCGCCAACACAGAATGCAACCGCTTGCGCAACGAAGGGATACGCGAGAGGGCGAATAGCGACTAGGTTCGCCGCCCGCCTTTTGCACACCCGTGCACAGATTTTCACAGCTTTGGACTGAGAATTCGATTGACTACGAAAACGAGAAAAATTATCTTCACGCCAGATTGAACCGGGAAGCCTCAAAGCTTTACGGCTCAGTTTAAAGAGGGCGCAAAAAGCTTAACCGCTGGATGCGCCCTCATTTTTTGCGTCTCGCTTGTAGTGCTCCCCGCTAAAACTGGACACCTCCGAACGCAAACACCCTCAACGCTCCGACAAGGCCGCAACCAGCAAATGAATTCTCTCACCTTACGTTAGGCGGTACTTCAAAGCATAAATTGCGTTCGGCCTTTCGGAACTTAAACGCGCTTCGATTGGCCCTGCTGGCGGCCAGAGTCGGGGTGTTTTCGAAGGTAGTAGGGCGCGCTAACGGTGAAGATACGCTCGTTGCCGCGGACCTGCAGCATCCACTCCAATAGGCGGCCGCGCTGGTTGTGCAGGAAATATTCATACCAGTGTCCTTCCACTAGTTCGGGGATGACCACAACAATGCGCCGGTGAGGCTGTTTTTCGGACAAGTCCAAAACGTACTGAAGAATGGGCAGGATGATGAATCGGTAGGGCGAAGGCAGCATCAATAATTTGGGCAGGGGCCATCCCGCTTCGCGAAACGCCGCTTCAACCCAGCGCTCCCACGTGGCCCGCAGGAGCTCGGAATGCTCGCCGGGATCGATATGTATAGCGATGATTTCCGGCGTGATTCGAGTGGCAAACTCGATTGCTTGTTTGGAGATGCGGCTCCAGCGGTCGATCGGGACCACGGCGATGGGAGGCGCCGCTTGATTCGCCGGGGACACGGGCTCCATGCAGAACGTTCGGACGCGCACGTAGTGATAGTGCCGGCGCACGGAACCAAAAAACACGACTAGCAGTGGAATAAACAGCAGGGTGATCCAGGCGCCTTCCACAAATTTGGCAATCAGAACCACGCAGACGGTTATGCCGGTGACAAACGCGCCAAGCCCGTTGATAAACGCGCTCTTCCGCCAATGCGGCCCGCGCTTCTTGTACCAATGCCGCACCATGCCGGCCTGCGATAGCGTGAATGCCAGGAAGGCGCCCACGGCGTAGAGCGGAATCAGCCTATCCGTGATGCCCCCAAACAAAATCAACAAGAAGGCGCTCAGGACCGCGAGGGTCACGATTCCGTAGGAGTACACGAGGCGGCGTCCTCGATAGCGGAATACATGAGGAAGATAGTTGTTTTGGGCGATAGCGCGGCACAGGCGGGGGAAGTCTGCGAAAGCAGTGTTGGCGGAAAGCGAGAGCACCAACAGGATCGAAGCGATAGTCAGGTAATAGAAGAAACCCCTTCCAAAGACGGAGGTGGTCAGCATCGAGAGAATACTTTGGTAGCCGGGCTTGCCGGGTTCCGTGGCGACGATGCCGTAGGCTTTGACGAGATACGAAATACCCGCAAGAAGCATGGCGAGTAGAAAAATGATCACCGTGAGCGTGCGCTGCGCATTTTTGACGGCCGGCTCGCGAAAGGCTTTCACGCCATTGCTGACCGCTTCCACGCCAGTGAGCGCAGTGCAGCCACTCGAAAACGCTTTCAACAGCAGCCAATAGGTCACCGCTTCGGTCACTGGCGGCGGAGGCGGCAACGGCGTGACCGGCGCGGGGTGTCCGCCACTCATCAGAGTGCGAATCAATCCGCCGGCGATGACGATGAACAGCGTGCCAAGAAAAAGATACGTCGGTGCCATGAACGCGATGCCGGCTTCGCGCAAACCGCGCAGATTCACAATGGTGACAACGATCAAGATGCCAAGGCAGATTGACAGGGTGTGCCGCTGCAACGAAGGAACCGCGGAGATCAGTGCGCCGACGCCCGCCGAGATGCCAACGGCGGCAGTGAGAATGTAATCCGTCATCAAAGCCGCGGCAGCCAGGAGACTTGGACGCCCGCCCAGGTTATAGCGAGCCACCGTGTACGAGCCGCCGCCGCCGGGATACGCTGCGATGGTCTGACGATAGGAGAAAAAAACGATCAGCAGCAGCGCGATGATTGCGGCGCTGATAGGGATGATGTAGTGCAAGCCAAGAAGGCTGAGGGGAATGAGAAGGGTCAGCGCTGCTTCGGGGCCGTATGCCGCAGAACTTAGCGCATCCAGGCCAAAAACAGGAATGCCCTGCGCGACGCCGATTTGCTCGGCACGTTCTTCGGTGTTGGCGAGGGGCTTGCCGACGAGCAGGTCGAGAATGTTCATTAGGCAGGCTGAATCAGTGTTTTGTCCAACCCTTCCATTTGCAACAGTATGAGCGGCAAAGTCAACCGTCGCTGCCAAGGTCTAGCAGTTTAGTTGCGAGTTGCCTGACCTGGACATCTCGGGTTTAGGCAAGCCTCTATATCTAGCGCGAGTTGTAGTAGTGGTTCAGATCTTCGCGGTACTCCCGGACCTTATCGGGATTCGGAGCGTTCTCGATCATGGTTTTCAGGATAGGTTCGAGGAAGCGGGCGTATTTGGTAAGCGTGGGGATATCGTGTGCGGCAAAAGCGCCCTCGACGGCGTCTTCGGTGGCAGTTGTGACGAGTTCGAGGCGCCCGACGAAGACGCGCGTGGTTTGTATTGGCGCCGGATTGATGGAGAGCGGGAGCCTCCCCTAGACCCCGTCGACATTGTTCGACCGGTGATTAGGACGCGGAATCCGCTGCCAGCGACTGCCCGCGGCTGCTTAAGCACGGAAGCGTCAAAAAGCCGAGAGTTACTGCACTATTTCGTATACCAAAATCTTTGCGTCTTCGATCGTAGCTTCCTTCGATTGTGGAATCGGGGGCACGAGAATAATGTGCTTTGGAATCGCTGCGTAAAAGCGATTCATTTCCGGCACCAGCAACGACGTCTTGGCAATCGGCCCAGTGGGAACTCTTCCCAGCCGCTGATAGTGGTCCGCGTCAATCTGTTTAAAAACTTCCACGAAACCGGTGGTACCGGTGTAATACACACGCTGGCTTACCGGTTCATACTCGACTTCGTCCACGCCTCCCTCGGTGTCGATCGCGTCAATCACTTTGCCGGTGTCTGAATCCATGACCACGAGCTTCCCAGGTTTGTAGATGTGACTGCGTTTCACCCGGCTGCCAATCAACAGGCGGTGATGGGCGCCATCGAACGCCACAGCATGCGGCTCTGGACCGCCGGTGATGGGCCACGTCGCGAGCACCTTGCGTTGGTCGCGGTCAATGACGATGACATTGCTGGTGTCGCCGGTGACCACGTAGAGCTTCGACGATTTGGGGTCCAGCGCCAGGCCAGCGGGATTTAGGCCATCCACCTCAATACTGCCTACGTATTTGCCGCTCTTCGTATCTACGATTTCGATAGAGCCTTTGATACCTTCCTTCTTGAGGCCATCCGCGCGGTCGCCGAGATAAAAAAGTCCCGTCGCCGGATCGTAAACGCCATTGTCCGGCACCCTGCGCGAATCTTTATCCAAATCGTGCCCAGAGAGCGGGATATTTCTCACTAGCTCATAAGTCTCGCCGCTAAACGCTTTGACCGTGGCGTCTCCGTCATCCACCCAGATTTCGTTGGTCTGCGGCAAATAGATGGTCTTGCGTGGATCGCCGCCGAAGCCCGTGATCGTGTGAATGTCTTTGCCCGTGCGCAGGTCAATGACTTCGATGGTCCTCTGGTGCTCTCCGGGAACGAACAGACGTTGGCCTTTCATATCCACGGCCATGTGATCGAAGTAACCCTCGACGCTGGGCAACGGAATCGCTTGCAGCAGCCGCAAGGGCGCCTTCGTATCGGGTGGCGCAGCGCTCTGGGCCTGCGACTGTGGAGCGAATACAGCGCACAAAGTCCAGAGAATCGCGAAGAAGCACGTCTTCATCCTGAATTCCTCCATGGGGGTTCGCATCGAGCAAGCTACGCTGTTGGAGAATTAAAGTCACATTAACTTTCATTTAGGTTCGTTCGGCGCAACTGCGC